>NZ_JBEXPH010000007.1:0-109486 GCF_040611955.1 Streptomyces sp. NPDC006510
TGTCGAGGATGACGCCGGCCTTCCCATCGGTTTTGCCAGTGGTGGAAGCGGAGGTGGCCCGCCGCAGGCGGACAGCAGCCGAGCGACGGCAGAAGAGCCTCGCTGGGGCGTACGATCACGAATCCCTCGCCGTCCAGCCGCAGTTGGACGGCCTCGCCGGAACCGCCGCGGATCATCGAGCCGAAGCTCTGCGAACGGTGCAGCGACGTGGTCAGGTTGGCGCTCCAGCCGACCACCGCGTCCGTGTCGACGCAGACCGGCTGCTGCGGCGTGACGGGAATCACGATGGGGTGCCCCTCGCACATCAGGCCGAGCTTGCCGTATCCGGTGAAGACGCTGTTGAAGAGCCCGCCACCGGTCATCCCGGCGCCCTTCACGGTCTTGATCTCGTAGGAGATGGTGGGGTCGAAACAGAGCACGTTGCGGCCGTTGATCGTGAGGACGTCGCCGTGTTCCATCTCCACGATGAAGCAGTTGGCGGCCTCGTGTGCGAACCAGGCCTCGCCCTGCCCGCGGACCGCCATCAGCGGCAGCCCCTCGCCGCTGACGGCGCGCTTCAGCATGCCGCCTATGCCCTGGCCCTTGCGCTCGAACTGCAGATCGCCGCGGAAGGCGATCATCGCTCCCTGGCGGGCGTGCATCTCGCCGTTGACGGCGTACTTGATGGATTTGGCGTTCTGCAGGGTCATTCCGGGGACCGTCGCCTGCTGTGCCAGGTTCTCGCTGGAAAAGAGATCGCTCTTCATGCGGTGCATCCTCACCCGGAGCGGTTCATTCCGCCAAGAAACGTTTCCTGGGCGGCTGGCAGACTGGACGGGTGAGCAGCAATGACACTCCCGTATCCCCGTCCGGAGTCCCGGCCACGCCCGACCCGCCCGCGGCGGACAGCCCGTTCAGGACGGAGCCGACGAGCCGCGACGAGGCGCCGCAGTACGTACTGCCGCTGGTCGTGCACATCGAGAAGACGGCTCCCCCGACCCGTACCGACGCGCTGCGGACCGCTGCCCGCGCGGTGCTCGTGATGCTCTCCGACGAGCGCTCGGACGGCGAGGGCGAGTGGGCGCGGGCGATGCGGGACTGGCAGGACGCCCGCATCCGCAAGGTGGTGCGGCGGGCGCGCGGTGCGGAGTGGCGCAAGGCGTCCGCGCTGCCGGGCATCACAGTCACGGGCGAGAGCGCCGAGGTGCGGGTCTTCCCTCCCGTGCCCCTGGACGGCTGGCCGAAGGAGCTGGCGAAGCTCCAGGTGTCGGGGACGGATCTGGACGACCCCGAGCCGCCGGCCGCGCCCGGTCCCTCGGGCCCGGTGCTGTGGCTCAACCCGGAGCTGGACATGTCGGCGGGCAAGGCCATGGCGCAGGCCGGACACGGTGCGCAGCTCGCCTGGTGGGAGTTGTCCGACACGGAGCGCAAGGCATGGCGCGAGGCGGGTTTTCCGCTCTCGGTCGCCACCGCGGAGGCGGGCCGCTGGCAGGAACTGACGACGAGCGGGCTTCCGGTGGTGCGTGACGCCGGGTTCACCGAGATCGCCCCCGGGTCGTGCACGGTGGTCGCCGACCATCCGGCGCTGCGACGCGGCTGAGCGCCGGACGGGAACCTCAAATCAACCTCTGAACGTCTCCCTGTTCGGATTCAGCACCGCCCTCCGGGGCCATGAGCCCTGCACGGAGCGGAGGAGGGGGACGGCATGAGGCTGGGAATCGGTATCGGCTGGCGGCCGGAGATCGCGGACGCCGTCGAGGCACTGCCGGGGATCGACTGGGTGGAGGCGGTGGCGGAGAACATCTGCACCGGCCATCTGCCCGATTCGTTGGTACGGCTCAGGGAGCGCGGGGTCACGGTCGTGCCGCACGGCGTCTCGCTGGGCCTCGGCGGGGCCGGCCGTCCCGACGCGGGACGGCTCGCGGATCTTGCCGCCCGCGCCGAGCTGCTCTCCGCCCCGCTGGTGAGCGAGCACATCGCGTTCGTACGGGCCGGGGGGCCGCGTACCGCTTCGCCGGGGCTGGAAGCGGGCCATCTGCTGCCCGTCCCGAGGACCCGGGACGCGTTGGACGTGCTGTGCGAGAACGTACGCATCGCGCAGGACTCGCTGCCGGTGCCGCTGGCCCTGGAGAACATCGCGGCGCTGATCTCCTGGCCCGGCGAGGAGCTGACCGAGGGGCAGTTCCTGGCGGAGCTGGTCGAGCGCACCGGGGTCCGGCTGCTGATCGATGTCGCCAATCTGCACACCAACCACGTGAACCGGGGCGAGGACCCGGCCACCGCGCTCGACGAGCTGCCGGTGGAGGCCATCGCGTACGTCCATGTGGCGGGCGGCGTCGAGAAGGACGGCGTCTGGCACGACACCCACGCCCACCCGGTCACCGCGCCCGTCCTCGACGTCCTCGCCGAACTCCGCTCCCGGGTCGACCCGCCCGGCGTCCTCCTGGAGCGCGACGACGACTTCCCGCCCGCCGGGGAGCTGGCGGGCGAACTGGACACGATCCGCGCCACCTTGGACCGGGCGGCGGGGAACGTGACGCGGTCCGCCCCGGTCCTCCGTCCGGCCGCGCGGACCGGAGCCTCCGCGCCCCCGGACGCCACGCGCGACCGGCTCGCGGCCGCCCAGACCGCGCTGCTCTCCGCCCTCGTCGCCGGTGGCCCCGCCCCGCAGGGCTTCGACCGGCGCCGCCTCGGGATCCAGAGCCGGGCCCTGGCGGCCAAGCGGGCCGGGGTCGTCGCCAAGGTGGCACCCGAACTGCCGGAGATCCTGGGCGCCGGCTACCGGGAGGCCTTCCTCTCGTACGCCAGGACCCGTCCCATGTCCGCCGGTTACCGGCGCGACGCGCTGGACTTCGCCGAGCAGCTGCTGATCGCGGGCCGGCCCGCCGACGACGCCGCCCGGCGCCGGCTGACCCACTGGTGGCAGGACCGGGCCGCCGCGCGTCCACCGCGCCGCACCACCCGGCTGGTACGAGCCGCCCGCGCGGCCCTGATCGGAAGGTGACCGGCATGAACACCGTCGCGGTATTGATGGATCTCGGCGTCGTGGTCTCCTCCGTGCTCCTGATCGTGGGGCTCGCGCGTGCCCGTGGCGGCGTCGGCGGCTCCGTCCACGACCTCTACGAAGTCGCCTTCCTCAACGGTGGTCCGGGCAGGGTCGTGGACACCGCGCTCACCGCGATGCAGGCGGACGGACGGCTCGCCGTCGGAGGTCCCGGAATCGTCGCCGTCCAGCGGGCCGACGCCCGGGACCCGGTGGAGCGCGCGGTGCTCCAGGAACACGCCACGGCCCCCAGCGGCGCGCTGCACACCCTGCGCGAGGCCGTGATGCGGCACCCCGCGGTGCAGGAGATCGGCGACGGGCTCGCGGCCCGCGGTCTGCTGGCCGCGCCCGCCGCTAGCCGGACCTGGCGCCGCTGGGGCATCGCCCAGGGGCTGGTCTGCGTACTGGCCGTCCCGCTCACCGTCGTGATGACCGTCGCGCAGTCGCTCTCCGACGAACTGTCCGCGGACTCCCCCGTGCCCTTCGTCTTCAAGGTGCTCCCGTTCCTGATCCCCGGCTTCCTCACCGGCTTCATCTGCGCCGGCATCGCCCGGGGGCGCGTCACCGGGGCGGGGCGCCGGGCCGCGGAGACGTACCGCACCGCCCAGGCGTACCACCCGGGCCCGGCCCATCTGGTGGCCACGCACGGGCTGCGGGCCCTCCCCGACCCCGAGTTGCAGGCTCAGCTGATCGCGGCGGCCCGGATGCAGCCGCGCGGCCGGGCGGCAGGGTGGCAGGCGCACTCGGCGGCGACGGCGTCCGCGGGCGCCTCCGCCCTGCTCCTCGCGCCGGTGGTGTGGTGTGCCGGTACGAGTGCCGGTCACGGCAGTTGCGGGAGCTCGGGTGACGGGGGCAGCGGCGGAGGCGGCGGTGGGTGCAGTTCCGGGGCGAGCTGTGGATCGGGGTCCGGGTCCGGCTGCGGTGGCAGCAGCGGCTCCAGTTGCTCCAGCAGCAGCTGCGGTGGCGGGTCCAGTTGTGGCGGCTAAGGGCTGTCCGGCGCCGCCGAAGCGTCCGCATGATGAACGGGCCATGGCTTTCCACCCCCGCCTCGGATAGAAAGCCGCCATGCTCTGGGTTCTGTTTCTGCTGGTCGCATGGGGTGCGGCAGCCATCACGTGCATCCGGCTCTGCCTCGTCTCGGCCCGCACGGGACTGCTGTCCGGCGCGTCCGCGGATGCCGTACCAGACATCGGCGCCGGTCATGAACTGACCCTGTACGAGACCGCGTTCCTGGCCGGCGGTCCCCACCGGGTGGTCGATCTGACGCTGGCCACCATGCATCTTCGACGACGGCTGCTGCTCGCCCCCACCGGCTGGGCGACGGTCGTCGACCCGGAGGGCCGGGACGAGATGGAGCGCACGGTGATCCGTGCGACAGGCCCGCAGGGCCAGTCCCCTATACCGCCGATACGGGCGGCCGCGGCCACCTCCGACGCCGTACGCGCCCTGGCCGAGCGGCTCGTCGCCGCCGGGCTGGCCCTGCCGGGCGGTGCCGGGACCGATGTCGCCGCCGCGGTGCGGGCGGTGCGCGGCGCGGCTCTGCTGGTGGTCGCGATGGGTGCCGTCACGCTGCTGATGCCCGGTCAGGAGCACGGTCCCGGCGGCCCGGTGGTGTCGCTGCTCGTCCGGTTCGGGCTGCCGCTCGCGCTGACCGTCGGCTGTCTGGCCATCGCCCGGATGGAGATCCATCCCTACAGCTCGTGGGCCTCGCCCGCCGGTCAGCGGCTGCTGGCCGAGCACGACGTTCCGGCCGCCGGGGCGGACCGCGACGTGCTGGCGGCGATCGCCGTACGGGGGGTGCGCGCCGGGGACGATCCGGCGCTGCGGGCCGCGCTCGGCGGCGGTCCGGGCGGACCGCTCCGGTAGCACGGCCGGTCCGTCACGGGGTGGTGCGTGTCGAAGGACGCCGGTGCGGCGCGCGGAACGCGCGCCGCACCCGGAGCCGAACCCGGTGTCGCTGGAACGACGGGCAGCGCGAACGCGCCGGTGCCCGCCCTCTGATCTTCCGGGTTGGGGTGGTCGGAGCCCGCTCGCTACGCGAGCCCGGCCACCAGGTCTGCAACCGACTTCCTGCGCCCCGTGTAGAACGGGACCTCTTCACGGACATGCATCCGCGCCTCGGAGGCCCGCAGGTGACGCATCAGGTCGACGATGCGGTCGAGCTCGTCGGCCTCGAAGGCGAGGATCCACTCGTAGTCGCCGAGCGAGAAGGAGGCGACGGTGTTGGCCCGGACGTCGGGGTAGCCGCGGGCCATTTTGCCGTGGTCCGCGAGCATGCGGCGGCGGTCCTCGTCGGGCAGCAGGTACCAGTCGTAGGAGCGCACGAAGGGGTACACGCTGATGTAGTTGCGCGGCGTCTCGTCGGCCAGGAACGCCGGGATGTGCGACTTGTTGAACTCGGCGGGGCGGTGCAGCGCCATGTTCGACCAGACAGGCTCCAGTGCCAGGCCCAGCTTGGTGCGCCGGAAGAGGTTGTACGCCTCCTGGAGCTCGTCCGCCGTCTCGGCGTGCCACCAGATCATGACGTCGGCGTCAGCACGCAGGCCGGAGACGTCATAGGTGCCGCGGACGGTGATGTCCTTGGCCGCGAGCTGGTCGAACAGCTCCTGGACCTCGTCGGCGTAACCGGCGCGGTCCACGGGCAGGACGTCGCGCAGCTTGAAGACGGACCACAGCGTGTAGCGGATGACCTCGTTGAGGTCCTTGGCCTTCTTACCCGCGTTGGGGCCCTTGCTTGATTTCACAGTCTCAGGCGCACTCATACGGCTATTGTCCCGCCTCGCTC
The DNA here is from genome assembly GCF_040611955.1 of Streptomyces sp. NPDC006510. Taxonomy (NCBI): domain Bacteria; kingdom Bacillati; phylum Actinomycetota; class Actinomycetes; order Kitasatosporales; family Streptomycetaceae; genus Streptomyces; species Streptomyces sp. NPDC006510. Next base: position 5,808 of record NZ_JBEXPH010000007.1, read on the forward strand.
CGTGTGCCCTTAACCAGGGTCGACGTGGCGATGATCTCTTCCCCGGAACCACCGGTGACCTCGGCCGCGATTTCGTCCGCGGCGCGGTGGGCACTCGCGATGCACGCCGGGATGCCGACGCCGTCGTAGACCGCTCCGCAGACCCGCAGGGCGGGCAGCTTGGCGACCTCGTCGCGGATCCGGGCGACCCGGGAGAGGTGGCCGACGGGGTACTGGGGCAGTCCGCCGATCCACCGGGTGACCTCGGTGTCCACGGGCTTCGCGGCCAGTCCGGTCGCCTCGGCGAGGTCGCGCAGCGACACATCGACGAGCTCGTGGTCCTCGCGGTGGATGTGGTCCTCCTCGCCGTAGCGGCCGACGGAGGTCCGCAGCACGAAGAGGTCCGGGGCGGAATCGGCGACCCAGCTCCACTTGTGGGAGGAGAAGGTGGACGCCTTGATGGTGCGGCCGTCGACCGGGGGGACGAGGAAGCCGGAGCGGCCGTCGAGCGCGGTCGTGGCGGCGATGTCGGAGCGGCGGAACGCCATGGTGACGAGCGCCATCGACGCGTACTCGACCCCGGCGAGCTCGGCGGAGGCCGCCGGGGACTCGGCGGCGAGCAGCGTGGAGGCGGACCAGGCGGGGGCGGCGAGCACGATGCCGTCGGCGGCGATCACCCGGGCGTCCGTGCGGACGTCCCAGCCTTCGGCGGTACGGGTCAGGCCGAGGACGGGGGTGGCGGTCAGGATCTCCCCGCCCGCCGCACGTACGGCGTCGGCGACCGCGTGGGGCAGGGTGCCGACACCGCCGTCGATGCCCTGGAAGACCGGTCCGGTCTGCTGCCGGGCCTCGGCCCGCTCCTGGATGCGGCGGACGCCGTCGAGCAGCGAGCCGCCCTCCCGGGCCGCTTCGAAGAGCTGCGGTACGGCGGCACGCATCGAGATCCGGTAGGCGTCGCCCGCGTACACGCCGCCGAGCAGCGGCTCCACGAGCCGGTCGACGACCTCGCGGCCCAGGCGGTCGGCGACGTACGCGCCGACGGCGACGTCGTCACCGACGGTGGTCGGGGTGAGGTCGCGCTCCTGCGCGATGCGGGCCAGGCCCTCCGGGGTGAGCAGTCCGTCGAGCGCCGCAGGGTCGCCCGGTACGCCCATCACATGGCCCTTGGGCATGGGCCGCAGGGCGTCGCGTGTCCAGACCGACGCGGTGGCCGTGGCGGGCGGCTGCAGGCGGTCACCGAGGCCGACGTCGCGGGCCAGGCCGACCGCCTCCGGGCGCCGGGCGAGCATCGACTCGGCGCCCAGGTCGACCCGGGTTCCGGCTATGTCCCCGGTCATGAGCTTGCCGCCGAGCCGCTCGGTGGCCTCCAGAAGGGTGACCCGCAGGCCGGCCCCGAGGAGCCGGTGGGCGGCGGCGAGACCTGCGATGCCGCCGCCGATGACGACGACGTGTCCGGTGCCCTGGTCCGCTCGGTTCATTGAACGCTGCATGCCCCCACTCTCTCAAACCTCTTCCGAGTCCTGAACGTGACTGCTTCGAAACCGTTATTCGGCAACCCGTTCCCGTGTCCGGCACGTCGAACCGGCACCATCAACGACCCGCCTTGGGGGGCAGTCATGCAGAGAGACCGGCATCCTGGCCGTTCATCCGTCCATCGTTCGCGCATGGTCCTGGCGGCCGGACTCGTGGCCGGCCTGCTCGCGCTGAACGGCTGCGGCACATCGGACAGTGCGAGCGACGCGAGTTCCGGCGACGACAAGAAGGCGATCGGCACGGCGGAGCGGGGCGCCGCCGACTCCGCGGCCGGGAAGACGGCGCGGGAACCGCAGGAGGCTGGCGGTTCGCCGGCCCGGCCGAAGAAGGCCGATGCGCTGTCCTCGGGCACCCATGTCATCCGGACCGCCTCGCTCTCGGTGGAGGTGAAGGACGTGCCGAAGGCGGCCGCGGTCGCCCGTTCGGTCGCGGAGGGTTCGGGCGGTCTGGTGGCCGGCGAGGAGACCGAGCGGATCGATGACACACACGACATGTCACATCTCGTACTGCGCGTTCCGCAGGGCGAGTACGACGCGGTGCTGAAGGATCTCGCGGGCACGGGAAAGCTGCTGTCGCGCACCTCGTCGGCGAAGGACGTCACCGACCAGGTGGTCGACGTGGAGAGCCGGATCGCCACCCAGCGGGCGAGTGTGGCGCGCGTGCGGAAGCTGATGGAACGGGCCGGGAAGCTCAGCGACGTGGTCACGCTGGAAGGCGAACTGAGCAGCCGTCAGGCGGCCCTGGAGTCGCTGCTCGCCCAGCAGGCGTCTCTGAAGGACCGCACCGCGCTCGCCACGATCACCCTGGATCTCACCGAGCCGGAGGGGGCGGCGGAGGACGACGACGACAGTTCCGGCTTCCTGGACGCGCTGGGCGGCGGCTGGCACGCGTTCGTGACGATGCTGCTGTGGCTCGCGATGGCGCTGGGCGCCGCGGCCCCGTTCCTGGCAGCGCTCGCGGTACTTCTGCTGCTGTGGCGGCTGCTGCGCCACCGGCTGCCCGGACGCCGTGCGCCGCGGACGCCCGAGCCGGCCGAGCACTCGCCCGCTCCCCCGGCGTCGTAGCGTGGTCCCTTCGGACTCGGTGTCGAAGGGACCTGGCATGACGGCGGAGCGACTGGTGGTCATCGGTGGTGACGCGGCGGGCATGTCCGCCGCGTCCCAGGCCCGCAGGCTCAAGGGCCCCGACGAGCTGAGCATCGTCGCCTTCGAGCGGGGCAATTTCACCTCGTACTCCGCCTGCGGCATCCCGTACTGGGTCGGCGGCGACGTCGTGGCGCGGGACGACCTCATCGCGCGCACGCCGAAGGAGCACCGGGCACGCGACATCGACCTCAGGATGCGCACCGAGGTCACGGAGATCGATGTCGCCGGGCAGCGGGTGCGGGCTCTGGACCTGGGCACCGGCGAGGCGTACTGGACGGACTTCGACAAGCTGGTGATCGCGACGGGGGCCCGTCCGGTACGTCCGGCGCTGCCCGGCATGGACGCGCCCGGGGTGCACGGGGTACAGACCCTGGACGACGGTCAGGCGCTGCTGGAGTCGCTGGACCGGGCGCCGGGCAGCAGGCGGGCGGTCGTCGTCGGAGCCGGTTACATCGGCGTGGAGATGGCGGAGGCGATGCTGAAGCGCGGCTTCGAGGTGACCGTGCTCAACCGCGGCGAGCAGCCGATGGCGACGCTCGACCCCGACATGGGGCGGCTGGTGCACGACGCGATGGACGGTCTGGGCATCACCACGGTCAACCGGGCCGAGGTCACCGCGATCCGCACCGGCTCGGACGGCCGGGTCCGCGCGGTCGCCACGGGCAACGCCTCCTACCCGGCGGACGTGGTGGTGCTCGGGATCGGCGTCGAGCCGGAGACGACGCTGGCGCGCGCCGTCGGCCTCCCGGTGGGTCCGCACGGCGGCCTGCTGACCGATCTGTCGATGCGGGTCGTCGGGCACGACAACATCTGGGCGGGCGGCGACTGCGTCGAGGTCCTCGACCTGGTGGCGGGCCGGACCCGCCACATCGCGCTGGGCACCCACGCCAACAAGCACGGCCAGATCATCGGGTCCAACGTGGGCGGCGGCTACGGGACGTTCCCGGGCGTGGTCGGCACGGCGGTGAGCAAGGTGTGCGATCTGGAGATCGCCCGCACCGGTCTGCGCGAGAAGGACGCCCGCGCGGTGGGACTGCGGTTCGTCACGGCGACGATCGAGTCGACGGGCCGGGCGGGCTACTACCCGGGGGCGCAGCCCATGACGGTGAAGATGCTCGCGGAGTACCGGACCGGCCGGCTGCTCGGGGTGCAGATCGTGGGCCGGGACGGGGCGGCCAAGCGCGTGGACATCGCGGCCGTGGCGCTCACGGCCGGGATGACGGTGGAGCAGCTGACCGCCCTGGACCTGGGCTACGCCCCGCCGTTCTCGCCGGTCTGGGACCCGGTTCTGGTGGCGGCCCGCAAGGCGGTGACCGCGGTGCGCCGGGCGGGCACCGCCTGAGTGCGCGGTGCCCGGCGTCCCCGGGCGCTCAGCGCTCGGTGCTGGTGTGCACGTACTCGACGAGCCGGGTCAGCGCGTCCGGGTCCATGGTCGGCATCACGCCGTGGCCCAGGTTGAAGACATGGCCTTCGAGACCGGCGGCCGCGTCCAGCACCTCCTGGGTCTTCTCCTCCACCGTCGCGGTCGGTGCGAACAGCACCGCGGGGTCGAGGTTGCCCTGGAGCGCCTTGCCGGGGCCGATCCGGCGCGCGGCCTCGTCCAGCGGAACCCGCCAGTCGACGCCGACGACATCCGCGCCCGCCTCGCCCATCAGGCCGAGGAGTTCGCCGGTGCCGACGCCGAAGTGGATGCGCGGGACGCCGTACCGGGCGACGGCGTCGAAGACCTTCGCCGAGGCGGGCAGCACCGAACGCCGGTAGTCGGCGGGGGCCAGCGCGCCCACCCAGGAGTCGAAGAGCTGGACGGCCGAGACACCCGCCTCGATCTGCACCTTGAGGAAGGCGCCGGTGATCTCGGCGAGCCGGTCCAGCAGATCCGCCCAGAGCTGCGGGTCGCCGTACATCAGGGCCTTGGTGTGCTCGTGGTTGCGGGACGGGCCGCCCTCCACGAGGTAGCTGGCGAGGGTGAAGGGGGCCCCGGCGAAACCGATCAGGGGGGTGGCGCCCAGCTCGGCGGTGAGCAGGCCGATGGCCTCGGTGACATAGCCGACGTCCTCGGGCGTGAGGTCGCGCAGCCGGGCCAGATCGGCGCGGGTGCGGATCGGGTCGGCGATGACCGGGCCGACACCGGGCTTGATGTCGAGGTCGATCCCGATGGCCTTGAGCGGTACGACGATGTCGCTGAAGTAGATCGCGGCGTCGACCTTGTGACGGCGGACCGGCTGCATCGTGATCTCCGCGACCAGCTCCGGCATCATGCAGGAGTCGAGCATCGGGATGCCCTCGCGCACCTTCAGGTACTCCGGCAGCGAGCGCCCCGCCTGGCGCATGAACCAGACCGGCGTGTGCGGAACGGGCTCGCGGCGGCACGCCTTCAGGAACGCCGACTCATGGGTGGCGGAGGTCTTCGTCTGCTGGCCCATGGGGCGATCGTTGGCACTCACACCAGGAATCTTCGCATGAAGCGGCAAGCAGCCGGCCCGGCCCGGGTGTCCTCCCTGCGCGAAGCGCCGGTTCCGCCTACTCTTCCCCGCATGGCTCCGGCTCAGGGACAGTTCTCCGATCAATCAGATGGCGCTGACAGCAAGGACAGCGAGGAGGGTGGTTCCGTCCCGCCCGCGTTCCGGTCGGCGGTGGACGCGCTGCACTCGGCGCGGCTCCGCCCCGAGCTGGAGGTGGAGTCGACGAGGCCGCCCAAGCGGCTCGCGCCGTACGCGTACGCCCTGGAGGCCGCGGTCGTCGACGGTGAGGTCGATCTCGCCGACGGCCGCCTGGTACTGCTCCACGACCCGGCCGGGCACGACGCCTGGCAGGGCACCTTCCGCCTGGTGACGCTGGTACGGGCCGAGCTGGAGCCGGAGATGGCCTCCGATCCGCTGCTGCCGGAGGTGTGCTGGTCCTGGCTGACCGGCGCGTTGGAGGCGCGCGGTCTGTCGTACGGGGAGGCGGGCGGCACGGTGACCCGGGCGGGGTCGCACTACTTCGGCGCGCTGGGCACGAGGCGCCCGGCGACCCAGATCGAGATCCGGGCGTCGTGGACGCCTCGGGAGGGCCGCGACGGGGTGCCGGACACGGCGGCGCATCTCATGGCGTGGGGCGACCTGTTGTGCCAGATCGCCGGCCTGCCGCCATCGGGGCCCGTCGACGCGGCGGTGGTGACTCTCCCGCAGCGGCGCGGTCCGCAGGTTTCCTGATCTTCTTCTCTGAATTCTCTGGCCGAAACTCTCCCCCTGCCGGTGACTGTGCGTCACATTTCTCGCACAGTTACCGGTATTTTTTTCGTACAATCGATCGCATGTCCGATTTGCCCGAATTGTTACTCACCAAATCGTGATCTTCCCCTAAAGGAGCACGGGTCTGCTGCCGAAGAGGTCAATGACCCTTCAAGCACGGTTCGCCCCGGCTTCATCCCCGAGCCGGCCCGTCCCGCCACTCCCCAGGAGGCCTGGTGTCCGTTCTCCTAGAGCAGCCCGCAAGCCTGGTCGCCTACCGCCCGAACAAGCCGACGGCCATGGTCGTCGTGGCCGACCCGCGCGTCCGTTCCACCGTCACCCGCCATCTGTGGGCACTCGGAGTACGTGACGTCATCGAGGCGTCGTCCATCGCGGAGGCTCGTCCCCGCGTCGGCAATCCGCGCGACATCTGCGTTGCCGACGTCCACCTGCCCGACGGTTCCGGGCTGACCCTGTTGTCCGAGACCCGAGCCGCCGGCTGGCCGAACGGCCTCGCCCTCTCCGCCGCCGATGACATCGGCGCCGTACGCAACGCCCTCGCGGGCGGCGTGAAGGGCTATGTCGTCACCGGCACACGTACCAATATCGGCCACCCCACCCGTCCCGGCGTCGCCCCCATCGGCGCCAACGCCGCCCGTATGCACCGTCGGCCCCCCGGCGCCCCGAGCCACCCGGGCGGCTACCGCGAACTGTCCGGCCGTGAGGTCGAGGTCCTCCGACTGGTCGCCGAGGGCCAGTCCAACAAGGCCATCGGCGTCTCCATGGGACTGTCCGCCCTGACCGTCAAGAGCCACCTCGCCCGAATCGCCCGCAAGCTCGGCACCGGAGACCGCGCCGGAATGGTCGCCGTCGCCCTGCGGACGGGAATCATCCACTGACGCCCGCCCCGTACCCGGCGGGTCCGCACAGGCACGGACCGGCTGGTTTGCATTCATCCGCGCCCGTCGACGGAACGTTCCGTCGACGGGCGCCGTACATACACAGATACCCTTGACACGTGACCGACGCCCAAGAGACCGCAGCAGACACTTCACTGCGAACCACCGGGGGCGCCCCCCCGGACGACGTCGCCCCGGCGCCGATCCCCTTGCTCGAACCTCGCGAGGGCATTCCCCCGGTGGTGGCGTCCGACGACGCCCTCGCCCGGGTGATCGCCGCTTTCGCCGCCGGTTCCGGCCCGGTGGCCGTCGACGCCGAGCGGGCCTCCGGCTACCGCTACGGCCAGCGCGCCTACCTTGTGCAACTGCGCCGCGACGGCGCGGGCAGCGCGCTGATCGACCCCGTCGGCTGCCCCGACCTGTCGCACCTCGGCAAGGTCCTGAGCGGCAGCGAATGGATCCTGCACGCCGCCACTCAGGACCTGCCCTGTCTGCGCGAAATAGGGATGACTCCCACCGGGCTGTTCGACACCGAGCTGGCCGGACGGCTCGCCGGTTTCCCGCGCGTCGGCCTCGGCGCCATGGTCGAGAGCGTGCTCGGCTACTCGCTGGAGAAGGGCCACTCCGCGGTCGACTGGTCCACCCGCCCGCTCCCCGACCCCTGGCTGCGCTACGCGGCGCTCGACGTCGAGCTGCTGATCGATCTGCGCAACGCCCTGGAGGACGAGCTCGACCGGCAGGGCAAGCTGGAATGGGCCCGCGAGGAGTTCGACGCGATCGCCTCGGCACCGCCCGCTCCCCCGCGCAAGGACCCGTGGCGCCGCACGTCCGGCATGCACAAGGTCCGCCGTCGCCGCCAGATGGCGGTGGTACGCGAGCTGTGGACCGCGCGCGACCAGGTCGCACGACGGCGTGACATCTCGCCCGGCAAGGTTCTGGGCGATACCGCGATCGTCGAGGCGGCGCTCGCGCTCCCGCTGAACACACAGGCGCTGACCGCGCTGCCCGGGTACGGCCACCGCATGGGCAGGCGCCAGCTGGAACAGTGGCAGGCGGCCATCGACCGGGCCAAGGCACTGCCGGAGACCGAGCTCCCCCAGCCCGGCCAGACCCTCGCCGGTCCGCCGCCGCCCCGCGCCTGGGCGGACAAGGACCCCGCTGCGGCGGCCAGGCTCTCGGCCGCCCGCGCCGCGGTGTCGGAACTCGCCGAGCAGCTGCACATGCCGCAGGAGAACCTGATCACTCCGGACACGGTGCGCCGGATCTGCTGGGAGCCGCCCAGGAACCCGACCCCGGACGCGGTCGAGACCGCACTCGCCGGGTACGGGGCGCGCCGCTGGCAGATCGAGCAGGTGGCCCCGCTGCTGGTCCGCGCGCTGGCGCCGGCGGCCTGAGGGGCCATTGCCGGAGGGCTCGCCGAGGGGCGTATTCGCGCCAGGTTGTGCGGCCTGAGGCCACGTGGTGTTCCCGATCGCCGGACGGGGCTGGTTCAGCCCCGTCCGGCGATCGGCGTTTCGGGGCCCGAACGGCGCCCGCGCCCGGCCCCGCCCGCATGTGACCTTCGCCGCTCCCGCCGTGGGGGCTGGGCAGTCTGGTTACCCGCAAGTAGCATGATGGTGGTGGCGCGCTTCCGGGCGTGCCGCGCAGCAGTGCCATCCCGCACCCTGGAGGAGAGCCACCGTGCCTCGTACCATCCGGGACGTCGTCTTCGTCGACGGCGTCCGCACCCCGTTCGGCAAAGCGGGCCCGAAGGGCATCTACCACGAGACCCGCGCCGACGATCTCGTCGTGAAGGCCATCCGGGAGCTGTTGCGCCGCAACCCGGACCTGGACCCCGCGAAGATCGACGAGGTCGCCATCGCCGCGACCACCCAGATCGGCGACCAGGGCCTGACGCTGGGCAGGACCGCCGGAATCCTGGCCGGGCTCCCGCAGTCCGTGCCTGGCTACTCCATCGACCGCATGTGCGCGGGCGCCCTGACCGCCGTCACGTCGACGGCCGGCTCCATCGCCTTCGGTGCGTACGACGTCGTCGTCGCCGGCGGTGTCGAGCACATGGGCCGCCACCCGATGGGCGAGGGCGTGGACCCGAACCCGCGCTTCGTGTCGGAGAAGCTGGTCGACGAGTCCGCCCTGTTCATGGGCATGACCGCGGAGAACCTGCACGACCGGTACCCGCAGATCACCAAGCTCCGCGCCGACGAGTACGCGGTCCGCTCGCAGGAGAAGGCCGCCAAGGCGTACGCCAACGGCAAGATCCAGCAGGACCTGGTGCCGATCTCGGTGCGCCGCACCAACGCCGAGGCCGGCGAGACCGGCTGGGGCCTGGTCACCGCCGACGAGCCGATGCGCCCGGGTACGACCCTGGAGTCGCTCGCCGGTCTGAAGACCCCGTTCCGCGCCCACGGCAGGGTCACCGCCGGTAACGCCGCCGGTCTCAACGACGGCGCCACCGCCTCCCTGCTCGCCGCAGAGGACGTCGCCCGCGAGCTGGGCCTCCCGGTCAAGATGCGCCTGGTCTCGTACGCCTTCGCGGGCGTCGAGCCGGAGGTCATGGGCTACGGCCCGATCCCGTCGACCGAGAAGGCCCTCGCCAAGGCCGGGCTGACCATCGGCGACATCGGTCTGTTCGAGATCAACGAGGCGTTCGCCGTCCAGGTGCTCGCCTTCCTCGACCACTACGGCATCGCCGACGACGACGCGCGCGTCAACCAGTACGGCGGCGCCATCGCCTACGGCCACCCGCTGGCCTCCTCGGGTGTGCGTCTGATGACGCAGCTGGCCCGCCAGTTCGAGGAGCAGCCCGAGGTCCGCTACGGCCTGACGACCATGTGCGTCGGCTTCGGCATGGGCGCGACGGTCATCTGGGAGAACCCGCACTTCGACAAGGCAGACGGAGGCAACGCGTGAGCGAGCGCAGCGAGCGAACAGACAAGAGGCGCAGCCTGAGCGAAGGCTGGGCCGAGCGAAGCGAGGGTCAGGCATGAGCTCCACCACTGAGCTTCTGAAGGGTGCGGCCGAGCTGTTCCCCGGCGAGGTCGTCACCCAGGCGCACGTACGCCACCTGGACCTGCCGGCCGGTGCGGGCCGCTTCGCCCTCATCACGCTGGACAACGGCCTGGACCACACCAAGCCGACCACCTTCGGACCGCAGTCGCTGGCGAACCTGAACGCCGCCATCGACCAGGTCGAGAAGGAGGCCACCGAGGGTGCGATCACCGGTATCGGCATCACCGGCAAGCCGTTCATCTTCGCGGTCGGCGCCGACCTCAAGGGCGTCGAGCTGCTGAGGAACCACGACGACGCGCTCGCCATCGGCAAGGGCGGCCACGACGTCTTCCGCCGCCTCTCCGGTCTCGCGGTCCCGACGTTCGCGTACTACAACGGCGCGGCGATGGGCGGCGGTGTCGAGGTCGGTCTGCACTGCTCGTACCGCACCGTTTCCAAGGCGCTGCCCGCGTTCTCGCTGCCCGAGGTCTTCCTCGGTCTGGTTCCGGGCTGGGGCGGCTGCGCCCTGCTGCCGAACCTGATCGGCGCCGACCGCGCGGTCTCGGTCATCATCGAGAACTCGCTGAACCAGAACCGTCAGCTGGGGGGCAAGCAGGTCTTCGAGCTCGGGATCGCCGACGCGCTCTTCGAGGGCGCGGACTTCCTGGAGCAGTCGCTGATCTGGACCGCGAACGTGCTCAACGGCACGGTCACGGTGGAGCGCCCCGAGATCGACCGCGGTGACGCCTGGGACCAGGCCGTCGCCCGTGGCAAGGCCATCGCCGACTCCAAGGTGCACGGCGCCGCCCCGGCCGCGTACCGCGCGCTGGAGATCATCGCCGCGGCGAAGGACGGCGACCTGGGCGCCGGCTTCGACGCCGAGGACCAGGCCCTCGCGGACCTGATCATGGGCGGCGAGCTGCGCTCCGGGATCTACTCCTTCAACCTGGTCCAGAAGCGCGCCAAGCGCCCGGCCGGGGCCCCGGACAAGAACCTGGCCCGTCCGGTCACCAAGGTCGGCGTCGTCGGTGCCGGTCTGATGGCCTCGCAGCTGGCGCTGCTGTTCCTGCGCCGTCTGGAGGTGCCGGTCGTGCTGACCGACATCGACCAGGAGCGCGTCGACAAGGGTGTGGGCTATGTCCACGCCGAGATCGAGAAGCTGCTCGGCAAGGGCCGGATCAACCAGGACAAGGCCAACCGCCTCAAGGCCCTGGTCTCCGGTGTGCTGGACAAGGCGGAGGGCTTCTCCGACGCCGACTTCATCATCGAGGCCGTCTTCGAGGAGATCGGCGTCAAGCAGCAGGTGTTCGCGGAGGTCGAGGCGGTCGCCCCGGCGCACGCGATCCTCGCCACCAACACCTCGTCCCTCTCGGTCACCGAGATGGCGTCGAAGCTGAAGCACCCCGAGCGGGTCGTCGGCTTCCACTTCTTCAACCCGGTCGCGATCCTGCCGCTGCTGGAGATCGTCCGCGGTGAGCGGACCGACGACGCCTCGCTGGCCACGGCGTTCGGTGTGGCACGGAAGCTGAAGAAGACCGCGGTGCTGGTGAAGGACGCCCCGGCGTTCGTCGTCAACCGCATCCTGACCCGCTTCATGGGCGAGATCCAGAACGTCATCGACGAGGGCACCCCGGTCGAGGTCGCCGAGAAGTCCATCGAGCCGCTCGGTCTGCCGATGTCCCCGCTGGTGCTTCTGGAGCTGGTCGGCCCGGCCATCGGTCTGCATGTCTCCGAGACCCTGAACCGCGCCTTCCCGGACCGGTTCACCGTCTCCGCGAACCTGGCCGCGGTCGTCAAGGCCGGCAAGCGCGGCTTCTACGTCTACTCCGCCGAGAACCCAGCCAAGCCGGAGCTGGACCCGGAGGTCGCCGCACTTCTCAAGCAGGGCGACGTCGTCCTGTCCGAGGAGCAGGTCCGCGACCGGGTCCTGGACGCGGTGGCGCAGGAGATCGGTCTGATGCTGGACGAGGGCGTCGTCGCCGAGGCCCAGGACATCGACCTGTGCCTGATCACCGGCGCGGGCTGGCCCTTCCACCTGGGCGGCATCACCCCGTACCTGGACCGCGAGGGCGTCTCGGAGCGGGTGAACGGCAAGAAGTTCCTCGCACAGGGCGTGGCGAGCGTTCCGGCGTAACACCTGCACGGTAACGACGGCGGGCCGTACGGGGATCTCCCCGTGCGGCCCGTTCGTCGTGCGCCCGTGATGGCACACCTGTCATGGGCCGTGTCATGTGTGCGGGTCAGCGCGGCAGGACGGCCAGTGCATCGGCCACGGCGCGTTCCCTCACCGGCGCTCCCTCCGCGCCCCTGGGCCGGTTGCGGAGCCGCCCGTTCACCACCATCGTGGTGGAGCCTCCGCCGTCGAGGTTGATGGCGTCCGCCGCACCCAGATCGCGCAGGAGTGCCGCCGCTTCCCCCAGGGTGACGCCCGCGCTGGTGGGGCTGCGGCCGTCGAACGCGACGAGGAGGAGCGTGCCGTCCGCCTTGATGCCGACGGCCGTGCGGGGCTGGCGCTCGGTCGACGTGTCGCCGGTGAAACCGTTGGCCGCGGCGTTGATCCAGGTCCTTCCCCCGCGCAGCAGCGCGGGGCCCGCGCCCAGTACGGACGCTCCAGGTGCGAGGATGTTCCGCCCGCTGCTGTCCGTCACGCTCGTCCGCCGCCCGACCGGCAGCCCCTGACGTGCGTGTCTCCGCAGCCAGTCGGCGCCCTCCCCCACCCCGGTGAGGGTGGAGCCGGTCCGGGGGATCTCGCCGCCCGCGGGGCTGCGGAGCTCCGTCACCCGCCCGTCCGCGTCGAGCACGGCCTCCGCGCTGCCGGGTGCGCCGGGTGGTGAATATGCGCCCCAGTCAGGTGTGAAGGCGACGATCTCGCTCTCGTCCAGGCAGAGTTGATTGTGCCGGGGCCGCTGCTCCGGCAGGCCCGTGCCGGCCGGCCGGTCCCCGCCCGTGCCTCCGCAGCCGACGATCCTGCCCGGCACCCGGTCGACCCCGTCCAGCTCACGCACGGCTCCGTCCGGCGCGGTCAGCCGCATCCCGGAACGCACTTCGTCGATGCGGGGCCGGCCCCCGGGGCCGGGAAGGATCAGCGCGGTGCGGCCGTTCGCCGCCTCGCTGAGCAGCCTGCCGTCGACGGCGAGAACGCCCAGCGGGTCTCCCGGATAGCCGCTGAAGACGCGGGACCCGGCGGTGTCGAAGTAGGAGCCGTTCACCGCGGCCACGGCTCGTTCGCGCCGCGCCGTCCTCGTAACGGTCTCGGTGGTCGCGAGATGGTCGCCGACGACCGGCTTCACCGTGACCCGGGCGGACGGGCTGACGGTCACCACGCCGAGGGAGACCGGCGCACCGTCCGCCAGTCGGCGGGTGATCCACTCCGCCTCCACCCCGCACGGCAGGGTCTGCCCGCACCCTCCGGCCGGCCGGGACGGGCGCGGCGGGTCGTCACGTCGGCCGGGACCGTGCCCGGTGCACCCGGCTGCCGTCACCGCCATGGCCAGCAGGACCGCGCACCACCGCACGAGGCGTTCCCGGTGCGGTCTCACGGTGCCGGTGCCCAGCCTCCGAGCACGCCGGGTGTCGCGCCGAGGTCCCCGACATGAACCGTCACCCGGCCGGAGACCAGTCGGCCACCACCGGCGTCCAGTACGTAGTCGAACCAGTCGTAGCCCAGATGACCGGAGAACGGGTGGTACGTCACCGCTCCGTCCACCTCGACGCTCGTCACCCCGTGCCGGGCGGGTCCGACACCGACCAGCCTGACGTCCTCGCCCATTCCGGCGGTGAGGTCGGTCAGCACTCCGCGGTGCCCGGGTGCCACCGTCATGCTCCGGCCCTGCGGAGGCAGCGGGGCGATCCGGAAGCCGTGGTTCTTCAGCGAGAACGTGGTGGAGGTGAGGCCCCTTCCGCCATCGGCGATGATGCCCGTCCGAAGGACGGGGACGAGGAAGGCATCGGGTGCGGCGTGCCGGTTCACCCGGAGCGTGAACCTGGCGATGCGCTCGACGCCGGGACCCGTCGATGTCGCGTACCGGTCGCCCGAGGGCAGCAGGCTCATTCCGGCCATGTTCTCGATGGTGGCGACCTTGTCGAACGAGTCGGCCATGAGATACCCGTAGTAGCGGGTGCCGTCGCCCTGCGGGGTGAGGATCCATTCGAAGTCGATCCGCCGGCCGGGCTCGACGGGCAGGCGGGGGTCCGCGGCGGACCGGAGCTCCATGTGCGCCACGATCGAGGGGTTGTCCTGCTGGACGCTGCGCATTCCGGCGAGGGTGAAGGTGCTCATGATCGTCCGACTCTCAGTTCGAGCCCAGCGTGCGTGACCTGGTCAGTTCGGCGTGTGTCTCCTCGTCGAGCCAGGTCACCCATTCCGGAGGAAGATCCGTACGGTCGAGGTTGATGGCCCAGTGCGGTGGCACGATCCGCTGCTCCACCAGCGCGTAGGCGACATAGCGTGCGCACGCGATAGCACCCTCCGGCGTCATGTGACCGGGGTCGTGGAAGCCGTCCGGATAGTTCGGGTGTTCCTGCGGTTCGAGGTGGATGAAGAAGGGGCGTACGCCTTCCGGCCCCAGCCCCTCCCACCAGCTGTGGCTCTGGTCGTAGAGGTTGATGTACGGAACGCTGCACTCGGCCGCGAGGTCGCGCATCGCCATCGGGTACTCCGTGATGCTCCTCGGCATGTTGCCGTGCGCGTCGTGGGTGTCCCGTTCCGGCGGGCTGATCAGCACCGGGTGGGCATTGCGTTCGCGCGCACCGTCGACGAACTTCCGCAGGTGGTACGGGAAGTCGCCGTACGCCTCCGTGCGGAGCCACTCCTCCGGCTTGGCGTCGTTGATGCCGAACGAGGTGAACAGATAGTCCCCGGGGCGGATGTGCTGGAGGATCCAGTCGAGCCTGCCGCGCTCGCTGAACGTGCGGGCACTCGCTCCGGCCCGTGCGCAGTTGACGACCTCCACCTCCTCCGAGCTGAGGAAGAAGTGGAGCACCTGGCCCCAGCCCGTCATGGGCGCCTTGCTCGCTTCCCGCGTCACCGCGGCGGAGTCGCCCGCGAGGAAGATCCTGCGGGGCCTGCCCTGCTCGGGATTCCAGTCAGACCGCACGGTCCCACCCGGCCCCGTAAGTCCCCTGGCCGGCCGCGTGCACGGCCGCCCCGCCGGTGTCCCGAGCGCTCGGCATGTCGTCGTCCCGGCGTACCCGGGTGGCCGGCAGGGCGCCGACGGGTCCCGAAGGGCCGAGATCGGCGGCGCTCGCCGTCCCCAGGGCGTCGATCGCCTCGTAGACCCGTTCGCAGTTGCCCTCGCCGCGGTGTGCGAAGAACTGTTCCGCACGCTCGCGGTAGGGGCTCTCGACGGTGAAGTTCCTGGCCATCGAGGCGATGATCTCGTCGACGGCCTGGTCGACCGTACGGCAGACCGGGCCGAAGCCGTGCTCCGTCAGGTTGAAGTAACCCCGCTTGTAGTGCCGTCCGTAGAAGTCCTCCTCGTCGAAGGGCACATGGACGAGCGGGATCCCCATGTAGGCCACGTCGAAGAAGACCGACGAGTAGTCCGTGACCATGAGGGAGCACTGCTTCATGGCTTCCTGGACATTGCGCGTCCTGGGATCGGCGACCTCGATCGCGGGGGAATCGATCCGGAAGTTGTGCAGGTACGGCCGGATCTCGTAGTGCGGGAAGAACTCCAGGTCGACGCCGAAGTGTTCCAGGGCCGCGACGAGCCGCCGGTCCGAGAGGAGCGACCGGTAGAACCTGAAGTACTCGGACTGGGTGAAGGCCGTCTTGGCCGGACCCGCCGACTTCTTGTAGGAAGCCGTGACGATCCACTGCCGCCAGGTCGGCATGAGCAGGATGCGCGGACGCTGCCCCGGCTCCCGTCGCAGCGCGTCGAACCTGGGCAGGCCGGCCAGCACCGCGCGGTCACCGAAGCCGGCCTCGCGCGCCAGGTAGGCGCGCTCCTGACGGCCCGTGGTCACGATCATGTCGTAACTGGTGATCCGCTGGTCCACGCCCGAAGTCACGTCGTTGTAGATGATTCCGTGCTGCAGGAAGACCCGCTGATACTTCAGCAGCTCACCGAACCGGTGCAGGAAGAGCACCTTCCGATAGCCCTCGGGCAGCAGATACGACTCGGAGTCGTACGAACCGATCAGCTTGGTCGCATGCAGCAGATACATCCGGTGCTTGAAGGAACCGAGCTTGATCACCCTGCCGAAGGGGGCGACCTTCTTGTAGTCGGGGGAGTTCCCGTCGATGACGTAGTACGCCTTGCGCCGCTTGCGGTGGGTCCGCATCCACTTGAAGAAGTGGTACGAGTTGTCCTGGGCCGTGTCCGACCGTTCGCCGATGAGCCAGATCTCACGGGAGTTGAGGAACGGGTATACGAGCCAGTAGGCGAGACGCATGCGCCACCCGGGATTGCGGGTCCTGAGAATGCGGATCTCACGGGACATCCGCCACAGGGCGTGCTTCGCCCGCGCGCCGCGCTTCCGGTCGACAAGGCGCAGGTGCAGCGCCTCCTGGCCCCCGATGGTCAGCATGTAGGGGTAGCCGGCGATCCGGCCGGGGCCCTTCAGCCGGTGCAGCGGGAGGCGCGCCTTCATGATGACGTTGCGCTGCCGCGAGCGATCCACGCGATGCACCCGGAGCCGGAAGTCGCCGACCCCGAATCCACCCCGCGCCAGGTCCTTGACCGGCACCTCCGCGTACCAGCCGGCGTACAGGTCACGGCCGTTGCGGGTGTTCCACAGGTCGCGGCGGGCGACCTGGCGCAGCGGCACGACGATCTTGGCGTGCGCGGTCTGGTAGACGAATTCCAGCGGGTTCTCCATGGGGCCGCCGATGTCCATGCCGGGGAAGGCCAGGCATCCCTCCACGACCAGCACATCGCCTCGGGTACGGACCGATTCGACGACGACGTTGGGGTCGTTGACGCGAGCGGTCCGGGTGTTCCGGGTGCCTCCCTCGAAGGTCCGGTGGAAGCCGTCGTCGTCGATCTCCAGCGCCAGCGGGGCGTTCTCCAGCGCCGGTTCCGGGTTGCAGAAGAGCTCCAGGTTCCCGCTCTTCGCCGCGTAGTGATCGAGCTGCTGGGCGGGGTTGGTGGCGTATTCGAGGATGACCTCGTCGGGTATCTGCGCGTAGTGGCGGCAGATGTCCGGGAACATCTCCTCCAGCTGCGACCGGCCCATGACGTTACGGGCGTTGCACAGGAAGCCCTTGTAGGTGCGGGTCACATAGCGCTGGAACATGTGCCGGATGTCGGCCCGCTCGGTGGCGGTGTAGTCCAGCAGGAAGTGGTTGAGCCGCAGGTGGTCCCGGTAGTTCGCCGGCTTGCTCCACAGGGAGTCCATGATGGAGGACCCGTCGGGGCGCCCCCGGTAGTAGTACACCGGGCGGTCGACCAGGCTGATGGCGTTGGCCCGCAGCATGCTCGGCAGCGTCACCCAGGAGTCCTCGAAGTGGACTCCTTCGCCGAAGCGCACCCCGAGCCGTCGCAGCAGCTGCGTGCTGAACAGCTTGTTGCACGCGGAGCCGCTGAAGATGAGATCGGGTACGGAGGCGAAGTCGTCGATGCGGCGGTCCCCCTGCCCGAAGTACTGCTTCCACGGGCCGTAGGGCCGGTCGGGGAAGTTCACCAGGTCACCCACGACCAGCTCGGAGCCGTCCCGCCAGGCCGCCTGGAGCATGTGCGACAGGGCCTGCTCGCCGAGGATGTCGTCGGAGTCGAGGAAGGTGACATACGGCGCGGTGACCAGGTCGAGACCGTTGTTCCGGGCGTTTCCGAGTCCGCCGTTCCGCTGGTGGACGACGGTCACATTGGCGTAGTACTGCGCGAAGTTGTCGAGGATGCGGGGTGTCTCGTCGGTGGCGCCGTCGTCCACCAGGATGACCTGGGTGGCCGCGAAGCCCTCCTGGGCCGCGATCGAGCCGAGGCAGTCGTCCAGATACTTGGCCACGTTGTAGCAGGGCACGACGACGGCCATCTCGAAGGGATGGTCCAGGCGGGATATCGGCGGGTGAAGCCGGTCGCGCCACCACATCCACGGCGCGTCGGGGTCATTCTGCGCGGACTCGAAGGTCCGGCGGCCCGCCGTGGCCGCCCTCAGGGCGAGGTTGCCGCTGATCGTGCGGTAACCCTCCAGCTCTTCCCCGTTCGCCAGGAAGGTGAGCCCGGAGAGTTCCACGTCCCGCACATTGAGCGGGGAGCGGGACCTGGCACGGTTCCACTCGACGATGACCGACACGTTCCAGACCGTGTTCTGGGAGAACTCGTCGCCGAGGACGGCGGGCAGGTCGACGGTGCCCCCGAAGTCGACGAACCGTTCGTCGACCTCGATGCCGGCGACCGGGACCGTGACGTCCTTCTTGGTGTGGCGGTTGCGTACGGCCAGGGTAAGCCTGAGGTCGTGTCCGGGCTCGATCCGCCCGAAACGGTTGACCAGCCTGCCCTCGAACCGGAGCTTCCCGTCGTTCACGGACCACTCGTCGAGCTGGGCGAAAAGCGGTTCCTGGGCGAGCTTCGCCGCCGAGAGACCGAGCTCCGTCACATCGAGCATGCGCCGGGCGTCCGGCAGGTGCAGATGGTCGCCCGACCAGTACACCCGTCCGTCCTCCTCCACGAGGAAGGACGACAGCACGCTCTTGCGCTGCACGTAGTCGAGCGTGGTGAGCGCGGCCTCGATCTCCTGGTACATGACGAGGTAGGCCCTGACCCGGTCGACCGGGTCGCACAGCTCGAACGCCTCGTCGCTGATGGAGAAGAGGTAGTTGCTCGCGATCTCGGCGAACCCCTGCTGGAACTCCGGGTCGCCCTCCGCGAGCGCCCTCATGTACAGGCGCAGGTCGTGTGCGAGGAACTTCGAGTCCTTGCGGACCTTGAGCTGCCAGAGACCCCGGTCGAGGAGGAACGCGTCGGTGGCCCGGTGCACCGCGACCCGGTCGCTGATGGAGCGCAGCTCGCCCGTGCGGCCGGTGATCGATCCGCCCTCGGGTTCCCACATCCACCGGTAGACGGGGTCGGTGATGACGGTGATCCCGTCGGCGAGGCAGCCCGCCACGGTGGAGAAGTACGTGTCCTCGTAGAAGACCCCCTCGGGGAACCAGACCCCGCCCGACCGCAGGAAGTCCACCCGGTACAGCTTGGCCGCCGCGATCGGGTCGGCGAGCATCAGCGGGAACTCCACCAGGCTGGGCACGGTGCGTCCCAGCGCGTACACCTCGGGCGCCCAGCCCTCGCTCTCGCCGGTGGCCCGGTTGACCCGGACCGCCTTGCCCGCGGTGATGTCGCTGCCGCTCTCCAGCGCACTGGCCAGCAGCAGCTCACAGGCACGGGGCGGCAGCTCGTCGTCGGCGTCGAGGAACATCACGTACCGGCCGCCGGCCTGTGCGATGCCCAGGTTGCGGGGCGCGCCGACGCCGCCGCTGTTCGTGGGACGGCGGAGCACCCGGACGCGGTGGTTGTTCCCCGCGAAGTTCTTCACGACATCGAGGGTGTTGTCCGTGGAGGCGTCGTCCACGACGACGACCTCGACCAGCTCGTACGTCTGGTTGACGGCGGACTGGAGCGCCTTGCCGATCGTCGTGGCCGCGTTGTACGCGGGGATGACCACCGTGACCCAGACGTCAGGTGTGTCCTGCTCGTGGTTCATCCGACGCCCTCTCGATCGCCCGGGTACCCGCGGTGAGGCGGCACGGCATGGGGGGCGATGTACACCGGCTGCCCCTGCGCCGGGTGGTCGTACCCCTGGGTCCGCGGCGGCTGGTACGGCTGTGCCTGCGGCTGCTGGTACGGCTGCTCCGCGGCCGGCGGGACCGGTGCCCCGTACGACGGGTAGGGCTCGGGGTACGGCTGGAATCCGGGGTCCTCGTAGGGCGGCGGTGCCTGGAACGCCGGGTCGGTGAGCGGGTCGTCCTGCACACCGCGGCGGTGCCGGCCCCGGTGGAGGTGGGGGGCGATGGAGCCCGCGCCGGACGGGGTCTGTGCCAGCTCGGCCATCACATGGGTGAAGTCGCGTGTGGAGAGCCAGAACTTGTACATGATGATCAGCTCGAAGATCCCCAGCAGGATCGCGGAGACCGCCGTGGTCCACAGGATCTGGCCGATCAGCGGTCCCACGATGAAGACGAACATCTGGAACTCGATGCCGCTGATGAGGTGCGGCCTGATACGGCTGCGCAGCAGCGCCTGCCGCACCCGCAGGTACCAGGGGAAGCGGTGGCGGAACTGGGCGTGCAGGTCGACGACCTGGCCTGCGCCCGCCTGTTCCTTGAGCAGCTCCGCCTCCGCCTCGGGGTTCTCGCGCAGCAGGTCCTCCATGAACCGGATCTGCTGGGCCTCGGGCTCCGCCCGGTCCTCGCCGGCGGCGGCGAGTTCGGCCTCGCGGCGTTCCTGGGTGACCTTCTCGATCTTCGTCCGCATCGACATGCGCATCTTGTAGATCTGAAGCGCGTCGACGTACCGGAGCATGTCGAGGAAGACGACCATCAGCGCGGCCAGCAGAAACCTTTCATCACCGTTGCGCAGGTACTGGCCGCCCATCAGGGCGAGGGCGCAGAAGAGCACCCTGATGCGGTCGAAGACGTAGTCGAGCCAGCCACCGAAGACGGTGCCGTTGCCCTTGAGCCTCGCGAGCTTTCCATCGATGCAGTCGAGGATGAAGCTCAGGTGGTAGAGCGCTGCCCCGATGACCAGGGACTGCCAGTCGCCCTTGAGGAAGAACCCGGCGGAGCCGAGTCCGACGAACAGAGCCGCCCATGTCACACGGTTGGGCGTGATGAAGTTGAACCGCGCCATCACGATGAGCATCCGCGTGGCCACGGGGTCGACCAGGATCACCGTCCACCATGCGTCACGCTTCTTGCAGGTGAGCTTCTGGACAGCACGCAAGGACAGCTTGGCCATAACCCCTCAGTCACGAGAACGACAGCGGCAGGCCCCCGTCCATCCATACACGGTCGAGGGATATCCGAATGTTCACGAGACTCCCCCGAACTCTTCATATTGAAGATTCACAGACTTTATCAAAACCTGAACAGGTTTCGGCCAACCTTGTGGCTAAAAAGATCATCAAGGACGGCAAAGCGTCACACTGTGTACCAACTACCGAATTCAAACCCGGCAGACGGTGACTCTCGGTGAGAAAGTGCCAGCTGTGACCCGGCGGTGAGGGTCGCCAAGGTAACAACGCCCATACGGTCCCGGACAACTGCGGGCATCACAGTCCAATCCGCGGGGAGTTCGTTCCACCACACGCCCGCGTCCGCCCGGCCCTCGGCGTGCACCCCCACCGCACAGGCGCCTCCGGGGCCGGACCGGACCAGCAGGGAGTAGGCCCAGCCGTCCACCTCGACGCCTCGGACACCGGTGACGGGGCCCACTCCGTCGTCGCCGCCGAGCGGCACCGGGCCCGTCGCGCCCGGCCACCAGACGCACGGCTCATTGGTCCTCAGATCGCGGAAGAGAACCGTCCCCGGCTCGGGCCCGGCCGCCATCGATCCCGGACGGGGCGAGAACGGCACCGTCCGGTCCTCGGTCCACGCGCCGTCGGGCCCCGAGCGGTACCAGCGCAGCACCGCGGCGGAGTCCCGGGCCCGGGCGAAGAGTTCGACCTCCCCGCCGACCGTGGTCACGGCGACGAGCTCGTCGGCGACGCGGACCCCGCGCAGGTGCTGCCACGCGGTCCAGGCACCGTCGGCCCCCTGGTGCCGGTAGCTCACGCTGTGCCCGAAGTTGCGTACGAAGACGAAGAGGCCGCTCGTGCCGTCGAAAGCGGCCGCCGGGAATCCGACCTCCCGGCTCCGGTGCTTGTTGCCGGGGTTCGGGCTGCCCAACGAGCGCCATGGGGTGAGGGGGTGTCCGGTGCGGTACTGGGTGGCCTGCACCACCGCGAGGTCGTCGCCGCCGTCCTTGAGAGGGGTTCTGCGCAGTGCGAAGAGGTGCGGGAAACCATGCGGGTCCCGGACCACCCGGAGGCCGGGCATCAGCCGCGGGCCGGGAAGGAGTTCCGGTCCCTGCCAGGCCGCGCCCCCCGGTTCGCGCTGCGTCCATCGCACGACACCCGCCGCGGAGGACAGGAAGGCGGAGAGCCTGCCGTCGAATCCCTCGGTCAGCCAATGTGTCGTGTGCGGGTAGCGCGGCTGCCCAGCGGTGCCGGGCGGCCCGTCCGCACCGGCGCGACGGCAGTCGACGAGGACCGGGATCCCCGTTTCCAGCTGGTGTTCGCGGACCGCGGTCAGCGCGGCGAGTGCGGCGGCGGCGTTCTCGGCCGGCTCGTCGTGCACCGGGACCTCGCGTGCCTCGTCGTACGACACATGCGCCGGATCGGGATCCGCCAGGCGCACCCGCTGCGGGCGAAGTGCGCGCAGCTCCCGGAGCAGCGCCGCGTTTCCGTCGCCGTCCTGCGCGCCGATCGTCCGCGGGGAACCCACGACCCGGCAGCCGCGCCGTTCCGCGTCCGCGAGTGCGCGGTCCAGTGCCGCCTTCCCGTCCTTGCCGTCCTCCTCGACGCACAGCACGGTGAGCTCGGCGCCGGCTCTCTCGGCCGCGACGAGTGCCACCGCCTCGCGATGGCGTGCGGCGACGATCGTCACCCGCTCCGGTGAACCCGCGGCGCTCATATCCGGCTCCAGTCGCCGAGGGTCAGTCCCTGGCCGTCCTCCTGGCGTGCGACGGCCAGGGAGCCGTCGGCACCGACTGCCGCGACGACCGCCCTGCCGTGACCGTCGGCCGCCAGTGCCGGATCTCCGGCGCAGCTCATTCCGGTGCCGGTCCACCAGAATCCGGCCTGCTCGCCCTCGGTCGAACAGACACCGAGGTTGACCGTCCCGTCGGCCCCGCGGACCGCGAGCACCGTGCAGTCGAAGCCGTCCACCGTGGTCCTGACCGCGGCGATCCGGCCGTCCCCGGGGTTGCCTCCCAGCGGTACGGGCCAGCTGCCCGCCCGGACCGCGATGACACCGGTGCCCCGCGCATCGGTCAGGTAGTACGTCAGCCGGCCCGGGGCGGTCTCCAGTGCGGTCACCGATCCGGGCAGGGGCGGCACGGCCACGTCGTATCCGCGCACCAGGGCGCCGCCCGGCTCCGGCTGCCGGAGCCGAAGCGCGGCGGTACGGGTGGGGACCAGGACCTCCACCAGGCCGGACGAGGTCGCCGCGGGCGCCGGCCCGTCGGTGCCGCCGGACACCTGGAGCTGAGCCCACGCCTCCCACCGGCCCCGCTTGTCCTCGCGGCGCAGGGCCACTCCGCCCGGTCCGGTCGGGACGCAGACATGCAGCGCGCCGTCGCTCGTGACGGCGCCGGCCGGGGCGCCGGTCTCGACCGCCTTGTCGATCTCCTTGAACGGATTGCCCAGCGAGCGCCACTGCGTCATCGGGCGGCCCGTCTGGTACTGCGTGGCATACATGATGTCTACGTTCGTCCAGCCGTCGACCCGCTGCCGGACCCGGCGCCCCAGCAGGTGGGCGTAACGATTCTGCCCCTGCACCACGGTGAGCCGGTCGATGTCCTTCGCGGGCAGGACGTCCGGTCCGGCCCACCGCCGGCCACCGGGAGCGGACTCCGTCCATCGCAGCACGGCACCCTCGACGTGGACGTACGCGGTCAGCCTGCCGTCATGTCCGGTCAGCAGCCAGGGGCCGTCCAGGGCGTGGGTGAGCCGCTCGGACGCTTCCGCGACGGGCTCGCTCCGCTGCTTCGCTTCACGTAGGGAGGCGCTGCGCATCGCTGTTCGTCACCCTCCCCGGGAACAGGCCCGTGCAAGTCACAGGCGCTGGATCGAGACATCATAAACAGGCCATGGCATGCTCAGGCCGAGGTGTCCGCGGTGGCAGGGCGACGCGCCTCGGGGTGCCTGAGGCACCAGCCCTCCCACGCCGACGCGACCATCTCGCGTGCGTCGTGCCGGGCGGACCAGCCCAGCTCGCCGCGGATCCGGTCGGCCGAGGCGACGACCCTCGCCGGGTCGCCCGCCCTGCGCGGTGCCGAGACCGGAGCCGCCTCGGCCCCGTACCCCGTCACCTCACCGATCAGTTCGATCATCTCGCGCACCGAGACGCCTTCACCCCGGCCGATGTTGACGGTCAGGTCGCTGCCCGGCTCCCGGTCGAGAAGTGCCCGCGCCGCGGCGAGGTGTGCCGATGCGATGTCGTCGACGTGGATGAAGTCGCGTACGCAGGTGCCGTCCGCGGTGTCGTAGTCGTCGCCGAAGACCACCGGGGCCGCACCCTGCGTCAGCTTCTCGAAGACCATGGGCACCAGGTTGTACACGCCCGTGTCGGCGAGGGCCGGAGTGGCCGCGCCGGCGACGTTGAAGTACCGCATCGAGGCGGTGGCGAAGCCGTGCGCCCGGCCTGCGGCGCGCACCATCCACTCGCCCGTCAGCTTGGTCTCGCCGTAGGGGTTGATCGGGGCGCACGGAGTCGTCTCCGTCACCAGCCGCACGTCGGGCATTCCATAGACGGCCGCCGACGACGAGAAGAGGAAGGCCCGCACCTCGCTGTCGGCGGCGGCCTCCAGCAGGGTCTGCAGACCCTGCACGTTCTCCCGGTAGTAGAACAGCGGGCGTTCGACGGACTCCGCCACCTGCTTCTTCGCGGCCAGGTGGACCACGCCCCGCACCGACAGTTCCGCCAGGGTGTGCCGCAGCCGGGCCGCGTCGAGCGTCGAACCCCGGACGAACGGGACGTCCGCGGGGACGCGTGAGCGGTCGCCCGTCGAGAGATCGTCGTACACGGCGACCTTCTCGCCGGCCTCGCGCATAGCGCGGACGACATGCGCCCCGATGAAGCCCGCCCCACCCGTGATCAACCAAGTCATGAACGAATAGTAGTTCGAGCAGTGCAGATCATGATTCCGGGGGCCAAAACACCCATTCGCACGATCCTCTGTTCTATAGTGCACGCTCAGTCATGCACGTACGGACCGGCCACACCCCCCACCCGAGTCCCACGCACGTCACAGCCCACCTCGGGCCATGAGATTTGAGGACTCGACCACGATGAGCCACGACGCCATGACCCACGGCACGCGCGACGGTCGTTCGGCCTCTCATGGCGGCGGACGGAAGCGGAGGGGAGGCCCTCGCAAGCGCCGCCGCGGCCTCAAGATCACCCTCTGCGTCCTGCTCGTCCTGCTGCTCGCGGGCGGCGGCACCGTCTACTGGCTCTACAGCCGCCTCGACGGGAACATCCAGGGCGTGGACATCGACAAGGCGCTCGGCGACAACCGCCCCGAGAAGCTGCCGACCAGCGGTCAGAACCTGCTGGTGCTCGGCTCCGACTCGCGGGCCGGCGCCGAGAACAAGGAGTTGGGCGGCGGCGGGAACGTCAGCGGTGCCCGGTCCGACACCGCGATGGTGGTGCACATTCCCGAGGGCCGCTCCAGGGCGGTCGCCGTGTCCATCCCCCGTGACACCCTGGTGACCCGGCCCGAGTGCACCAAGGCCGACGGCTCGACGGTGCCGTCGGCGAACCGCGTGATGTTCAACTCCGTCTACTCGCAGGTCGGTCCGGCCTGCGTGGTCAAGACCGTCGAGAAGATGTCCGAGGTCCGGATCGACCACTACCTGGAGATCAACTTCGCCGGGTTCAAGGACCTGGTGGACGCCATCGGGGGCGTCACGGTCGATGTTCCGCAGGACATGCACGACAAGTCGTCCGGCCTCGACCTCACCAAGGGCCCGCACAAGCTCGACGGCACCGAGTCCCTCGCATACGTCCGTACCCGCCATGGCATCGGGGACGGCAGCGACCTCGGCCGGATCGGACTCCAGCAGCAGTTCCTGCTCGCCCTGCTGAGCGAGGTCAAGTCGCAGGACCTGCTGGGCAGTCCGGCCAAGTCCTACAAGATCGCCAGCTCGGCCACCAAGTCGCTGACCACCGACGAGGGTCTCGCCTCGCTCAAGTCCCTCGCGGAGTTCGCCCGGTCGATGAACGGCGTGGACCCGGGCACGATGGAAACGATCACGCTTCCGGTGGCGTACGACAAGCAGGACCCCAACCGCGTGGTGGCGGCCCAGCCGCAGGCGGGCGAGCTCTGGAAGGCCATCCGCAAGGACGGCACGATCCCGGAGTCCGCCAAGAAGTCCCCCGCCACCGGCGGCTGACGGAGCGAGGGGCGGCCGGTGCGTGGGACTCCGTCACCGGCCGGCGGCTCCGTCGCGTACCGACGGGACTACGCCTGGCCGACGGGCTCGTTGATCCGGCTGCGCCTGCGCCCGTAGGCGAAGTAGATGACCACGCCGATGACCATCCAGACGGCGAACCGCAGCCAGGTCTCCGCGGGCAGATTGAGCATCAGCCACACCGACGCGGCCACCGAGAGGATCGGGATCAGCGGCACCCACGGGGTGCGGAAGGACCGGTGGAGATCGGGGCGGGTGCGGCGCAGCACCAGTACGCCCAGGGCCACGACGACGAACGCGAAGAGCGTGCCGATGTTCACCAGCGTTGCCAGCTCGTTGATGCTGGTGAAACCGGCGACGATCGCGATGATCACGCCGAGCAGGATGGTCGGGCGGTACGGGGTGCCGAACTTCGGGTGCGTCTTGGAGAAGAACCGCGGGAGCAGCCCGTCGCGGCTCATCGCGAAGAAGACCCGGGTCTGTCCCAGCAGCAGGATCAGACAGACCGTGGTGAGGCCGATCGCGGCACCGAAGCTGATGAGTCCGGCGTAGACGGGATGGCCGACGGCCTTGAAGGCATCGGCCAGCGGGGCTTCCACCGACAGCCGGCTGTAGTGCTCCATGCCCGTGACCACCAGCGATACGGCGACATAGAGCACGGTGCAGATGAAGAGCGAGGCGAGGATGCCACGTGGCATGTCACGTTGCGGAAGCTTTGTCTCCTCGGCTGCGGTGGCCACCACGTCGAAGCCGATGAAGGCGAAGAAGACGACGGAGGCGGCGGTGAAGATGCCCATGACACCGAAGTTGGTGGGTGCGTAACCGAACATCAGCTGGACCAGCGGTGCGGTCAGTCCGGAGCCCGAGGTCTGCGGCTGTGCCTCGGGGATGAACGGCGAGTAGTTGGCGGCCTTCACGAAGAACAGTCCGGCGGCGATCACGATCAGGACCACCGTGACCTTGATGGCGACCACGACGGTCGTGACCCGGGCGGACAGCTTCATGCCGAGCACCAGCACCACGGTCAGGACGAGCACCAGGGCGAAGGCCAGGATGTCGAAGCCGAGTCCTTTTGCCACATCCGGTCCGGAGAGCGCCGCGGGCATGTGCCAGCCGAAGTTGTCCATCAGTGAGCGGACGTAGCCGGACCAGCCGACCGCCACCACCGCAGTGCCCAGCGCGAATTCCAGCACCAGGTCCCAGCCGATGATCCAGGCGACCAGTTCACCGAGCGAGGCGTACGAGAACGTGTAGGCGGAGCCGGCGACCGGGACGGTGGAGGCGAACTCGGCGTAGCAGAGCGCCGCCAGGGCGCAGACGACGCCGGCGGCCACGAAGGCGAGGGCGGTGGCGGGCCCGGCCGTCTCCTTGGCCACCTTGCCGGTGAGGACGAAGATGCCGGTGCCGATGATGACGCCCACTCCGAAGACCGTGAGGTCCAGGGCGGAGAGGGACTTCCTGAGCGCGTGCTCCGGCTCCTCGGTGTCGCGGATGGACTGCTCGACCGTCTTGGTCCGGAACAGTCCGTCACTGCTGGGTGGTGTGTCCTGCTGGGCAGTCACCGGCGTACCTCCACGCACTCGTCGTGTACGCCATGATTGGGACCGCGCCGACGGTACAGGGCTCCGTATCGGGCGATTTCACGCAAATGGGCCGGTCGGACCACCCGTACAGGGTGGCCCGACCGGCCCATCGGCCGAAATCGCCGCTACGGACCTCGGCCTTGGGGTCAGTCGCGGGCGGGCTCGATCACGGAGGGGGTGTCGGCGCCGGTCCCGAAGCGGCCGTCCAGCTTGGCGACGAGGCCGGTGACCTGGCGGGCGATGTCCGGTGCGGTCAGCCCGATCTCGGCCATGACCTCCTTGCGGGAGGCGTGGTCGAGGAAGCGCGACGGGATGCCGAAGTCACGCAGCGGTACGTCGACGTCCGCATCGCGCAGCGCCTGGGCGACGGCGGAACCGACTCCGCCGGCCCGGCTGTTGTCCTCGACGGTGACGACGACCCGGTGCTGCTCGGCGAGCGGGGCCATCGCCTCGTCGACCGGCTTGACCCAGCGCGGGTCGACGACGGTCGTCGAGATGCCCTGGGCCTCCAGCAGATCGGCGATCTCCAGGCACATCGGGGCGAGCGCGCCGACGGAGACCAGGAGCACGTCCGGCCGGGTGGTGCCGGGCTCGCGCAGCACGTCCATGCCGCCGACCCTGCCGACGGCCTTGACCGCCGGGCCGACCGCGCCCTTGGAGAAGCGGACCACGGTCGGTGCGTCGTCGACCTCGACGGCCTCGCGGAGCTGGGCGCGGACCTGGTCGGCGTCGCGCGGGGCGGCGATCCGGAGCGTGGGCACGCACTGCAGGATCGACATGTCCCACATGCCGTTGTGCGAGGCGCCGTCGGTGCCGGTGACACCGGCCCGGTCCAGGACGAAGGTCACACCGCACCTGTGCAGCGCGACATCCATCAGGACCTGGTCGAAGGCACGGTTGAGGAAGGTGGCGTACACCGCGAAGACGGGGTGCAGTCCGCCGGTGGCGAGGCCGGCCGCGGAGACCGCGCCGTGCTGCTCGGCGATGCCGACGTCGTAGATCCGGTCCGGGAACGCCTTCTCGAACTTGGTCAGGCCGACCGGCTGGAGCATGGCCGCGGTGATCGCGACGATGTCCTCGCGCTCCTTGCCGAGCTTGACCATCTCCTCGCCGAACACGGAGGTCCAGTCGAGGCCCGAGGTGGCGACCGGGAGGCCGGTGTCGGGGTGGATCTTGCCGACG
The DNA here is from genome assembly GCF_040611955.1 of Streptomyces sp. NPDC006510. Lineage (NCBI taxonomy): Bacteria > Bacillati > Actinomycetota > Actinomycetes > Kitasatosporales > Streptomycetaceae > Streptomyces > Streptomyces sp. NPDC006510. The sequence goes on from NZ_JBEXPH010000007.1 coordinate 34,439, forward strand.
GCGTGGAAGCGGTCGGCCTCGTCGAGCAGGGCGGGGGTGTAGCCGCGGCCCTTCTCGGTGAGGCAGTGCACGATGACGGGTCCGCCGAAGCGCTTGGCCCGCTGGAGCGCGGACTCCAGGGCCTCGATGTCGTGGCCGTCGATCGGGCCGACGTACTTCAGGCCGAGATCCTCGAACATGCCCTGCGGGGCGATGAAGTCCTTCAGCCCCTTCTTGGCTCCGTGCAGTGTCTCGTACAGCGGCCTCCCGACGACGGGGGTGCGCTCCAGGATGTCCTTGCCGCGGGCCAGGAAACGCTCGTAGCCGTCGGTGGTGCGCAGCGTGGCGAGGTGGTTGGCGAGGCCGCCGATGGTCGGCGCGTAGGAGCGCTCGTTGTCGTTGACGACGATGACGAGCGGGCGGTCCTTGGCGGCGGCGATGTTGTTCAGCGCCTCCCAGGCCATGCCGCCGGTGAGTGCGCCGTCACCGATGACCGCGACGACGTGGTCGTCCTTGCCCAGTACCTCGTTGGCCTTGGCGAGACCGTCGGCCCAGCCGAGGACGGTGGAGGCGTGCGAGTTCTCGATGATGTCGTGCTCGGACTCGGCGCGCGAGGGGTAACCGGACAGGCCCCCCTTGCTCTTGAGCTTCGAGAAGTCCTGCCGGCCGGTGAGCAATTTGTGCACATAGCTCTGGTGGCCGGTGTCGAACAGCACCTTGTCCTTCGGCGAGTCGAAGACCCGGTGCAGGGCGATGGTCAGCTCGACCACACCCAGGTTGGGGCCGAGGTGGCCGCCGGTCTTCGACACGGCGTCGACGAGGAAGGTCCGGATCTCTTCGGCGAGCTGGTCCAGCTGCTCGGGAGTGAGCCGGTCCAGGTCACGCGGTCCACCGATGCGGGTCAGCAGAGCCACCCGTGCCTCCTTGCGTCTTGAGCTGGTCGAGCATGCCGATCCGATGAGTCTAATGTTCCGCCCGCCCTCGCGGGCATCGGGCATGGAGTGGGCTGTCACACCCCGTACCCCGCAACCGACAGTGCCCGGCCCCCGTCCGGGGTGCCGGGCACTGGACCGTGTTGGCCCGGGGGCTACGCGCGGCCCGCGGTCTTCTGGGTGCGGCGGGAGACCGAGTCGATGACCACGGCGGCCAGCAGGACCGCGCCGGTGATCATGTACTGGATGGCGTTGGCCATACCGATCATGTTCAGGCCCTGCTGGATCGACTGGATCACGATCATGCCGAGCAGCGCGGACCAGACCTTGCCCCGGCCGCCGAAGAGGCTGGTGCCGCCGATCACGGCGGCCGCGATGACCAGCATCAGCGTGTTTCCGCCGCCGACGCTCTTGGTGGCGCCGCCGGAGAGGCTGGCGATGAAGAGACCGCCGAAGGCGCCCAGCATCCCGGAGAGCGCGAAGACGGTGATCCGGACCCGGTCGACGTTGATACCGGCGCGGCGGGCCGCCTCCGGGTTGCCGCCCACCGCGAAGACCTGGCGGCCGAAGGTGGTCCGGCGGGCCACGAAGTCCGCGGCGACCAGCACCGCGAGGAAGAGCACCAGGGCCAGCGGCAGGCCGCGGGCGCCGGCGGGCTCGTTCAGTACGTAGGCGACGGCGAAGCACAGGACCGCGACGACGCCCGTACGGAGCACGATCTCGGCGGTCGGGCGGGCGGGCAGGCCCGCGGACCTGCGGCGCCGGCTGTCCACCAGGAGCGAGGCGGCGTACGCGAGGACGGCGACCAGGGCGAGACCGTATCCGGCGGCCTTGTCCTCGAAGAAGTAGTTGGTGAGGTTCTCGACGATGCTGCCGGACGGCGTGTTGATCGAGCCCTCACCGCCCATCATCCACTCCTGCAGACCGCTCCAGCCGAGGAATCCCGCCAGGGTGACGACGAAGGCCGGCACCCCGATCTTGGCGAAGAAGAAGCCGTGCAGGGCGCCGAGCGCCATCCCGGAGAGCACCGCGGCGAGGACCGCCGTCCAGTCGTTCCAGCCGTGATTGACGTTGAGTACGGCCCAGACTGCCGCGCCGACACCGGCGACCGAGCCGACGGACAGGTCGATCTCGCCGAGCAGCAGCACGAAGACGATGCCGACCGCCATGATGCCGAGGCCGGAGCTGTAGACGGCGATGTTGGCGACGGAGCTGGCGGAGAGGAAGTTGCTGTTCTGGAACTGGAAGACGATCGCGATGACGATCAGTCCGACGAAGACCGGCAGTGAGCCGAGCTCGCCGCCGCGCACCTTGCGGGTGAACTCGGACCAGTAGCCCGCGAAGCCCTCTTCGCGGACGAGCAGGCGCGGGTCCACCGCGGGAACGGGGGCCGCCGACGGCTCGGCCGCCGGTGCCGCCGCGGCGGGCTTCTCGACGGAGGTCTTGGGGGTCTTGGCGAGGTCGCTCACTTCGCGTCCTCCTTCGTGGCTGTGCGGGCCTGGCGGCGCGTGACGGCGTTGTCCGTGGCACCGGTGATCGCGGAGATGATCTCCTCGTGGGACGTGGTCGCCACGTCGAAGACCCCGTTGTTGCGGCCCAGCCGCAGCACCGCCACCTTGTCGGCGACGGCGCGCACATCGGCCATGTTGTGGCTGATGAGGATGACGCCGTGGCCGCGCTCGCGCAGCCGCTCGACGAGGTCGAGGACCTGGGCGGTCTGCTCCACGCCGAGTGCGGCGGTCGGCTCGTCCAGGATGACGACCTTGGGGTCACCGATCAGGGCGCGGGCGATGGCCACGACCTGGCGCTGACCGCCGGAGAGCGAGGCGACCGGGATACGGACGCTGGGGATCCGGATGGACAGGGTGTCCAGCAGTTCCTTGGCACGCTTCTCCATCGCGATCTCGTCGAGGACGGAGACCTTGCGCAGTTCGCTGCCGAGGAAGAGGTTGGCGACCACATCGAGGTTGTCGCAGAGGGCCAAGTCCTGGTAGACGGTGGCGACTCCGAGCTCCTGGGCGTCGTTGGGCCGGTTGATCCGGACCGTCCTGCCCTCCCACTCGATGGCGCCTTCGTCGATCGGGTGGACACCCGAAATGGTCTTGACGAGGGTCGACTTGCCGGCGCCGTTGTCGCCGACCAGGGCGACCACTTCGCCGGAACGAATCTCCAGGTCCACATCGGTGAGCGCCTGGACGGCGCCGAACCGCTTGGAGATTCCGCGCAACGCCAGCACGGGCGTAGCGGACACGTGAATCATCTCCTTCGCCGCCTGACCGGCGGGGATGGTGCTGCTGAGCACAGGGGGCAGTGCCGGTCGCCGGGCCACCGGGGTGGCCGGGCGGTCTCCGGGGTCCGTCCCGCAGTGGCCGTCGCCCGGGGGACGACCGCACGCCGAGGGCCGGAACCGGCGGGATGTCCGAAGCCGGTGAGCAGTCCGGCGCCCGCCCCTGCTGCGGGGCATTTGACGGGGCGGGTGCCGGACCGGACCGGGTGACGCCTGCCGGCGCGGGTTACTTGATGCCGGCGGCGTCGCAGGCCGCCTTGTACTGGGCGGTGCAGATCTCCTCGGCCTTGTAGACCTTGTCCGCGACGATCGTGGAGGCGATGTTCTCCTTGGTCACGACCGAGGCGTCGTACAGACGCGACGGGATGCCCTTGAACTCGCCCGAGAGGCTGTCGACCTTGACCGGGGCCAGTTCGTCGATCTTCTCGCCCTTGAGCAGCTTGACGGCGATCTCGGCGGTGGTCTCGGCCTCCGGCTTGATCTGCTTGTAGATCGAGAAGGACTGCTCGCCCGTGAGGATGCGCTGCAGACCGGCGAGTTCGGAGTCCTGACCGCCGACCGGAACCTTGACGCCCTGCTTCTTCAGGGCCGTGATGATGCCGCCGGCCATGCCGTCGTTGGCGGAGTAGACGCCCTGGAAGCCGTCCTTGCCCAGGGAGTCGATGGCCGCGCCCATCTTCTTGTTGGCCTCGTCCGGCGACCAGTCCGGGATGTCCTGCTCGTAGACGACCTTCTTGACCTGCTTGTCGAGGACGCTGTGCGCGCCCTTCTTGAAGAAGGGGGCGTTCGGGTCGGTCGGCGCGCCGTTGATCATGACGACATTGCTGTCCTTGGCCTTGTCGCCCAGCGCCTTGACCAGCGCCTCGCCCTGGAGCTGGCCGATCTTCTCGTTGTCGTACGACACGTAGGCGGAGATCGGGCCCTCGGCGAGACGGTCGTACGCGACGACCTTGACGTCCTTCTTCGCGGCCTGCTGGACCCAGGACTTCGCGGCCTTGTAGTCGACGGTGTCCAGGATGATGACCTTCACACCCTGCGTGACCAGCGCGTCGAACTGCTTCTTCTGGGTCTCGCTGTCCTGCGCGGCGTTGTTGTACTTGACCTCGCAGTCGGCGCACAGCGCCTTGATCTTCGCCTCGATGATCGGGCGGTCGAACGTCTCGTAACGCGTGGTCTTGTTCTCCGGCAGGAGCAGACCGATGGTCTTGCCGTCCCCGCCGCTGCCGGAGTCCTTGTCGTCGCCCGCCTTGCCACAGGCGGCGAGGGAGACGGCCATCGAGACCGCGGCCGTGCCTATGACGATGCGTCGCGTCGTTGCGTTCATTACGGGTTGCCTCCCTGACGTGGCCGCAACGTTGCGGCCGAGGTGGCTGGCAGTCAACTCGGCTGCAACGTCAGCGTCAAGGAGTAAATCCTTAACGAGATGACAACGGTGCCATTCGTTATCTAAGTGAAGGCAGGAGCGGCTTTCGGCGAGCTGCTCCCCAAAAGGGTTGAATCCCCCATCTCGCTGAGCACCAATGCCAGTGCGCCCAGCACTTCGGCCCGGCCGCCCAGCGCCCCCGGCAGCACCGACAGCTGCCGGGCGGCGCTCGGAATGGCGTAGCGCGAGACCGAGTCACGGATCGGCGCGAGCACCAGCTCGCCCGCCTCGGCGAGCGAACCGCCGAGGATCACCCGGCTGGGGTTGAGCAGATTGCAGAGGTTGGCCACCCCGCTGCCGATGTGCCGCCCGACGTCCCCGATCACCCGGCGGCAGCCCGGATCGCCCTCGCGGGCCAGCTGGACCACCCGTTCCATGGTGAGATCGGTCCCGTGGCTGGGCTGGAGCAGCGGCAGGACGTACCGGGCGGCCGTGAAGGTCTCCAGGCACCCGCGGTTGCCGCAGCGGCACACCGGGCCCGATTCGTCGAGCGTGATGTGCCCGATCTCGCCCGCCGTGCCGCCCGGACCCCGGTAGATCCGCCCATCGATCACCAGGCCGGCGCCGACACCGCTGGCGACCTTGATGTAGGCGAGGTCCTTGACCCCCCGGCCGCTCCCCCAGACCAGCTCGCCGAGCGCGCCGAGGTTGGCGTCGTTGTCGACGTACACCGGCACACCGAGCCGGCCTGCGAGCTCCTTGCTGGGGTTGATGCCCGTCCAGCCCGGCAGGATCGACGTGGAGCCCAGCGTGCCGGACTCCACGTCGATCGGGCCGGGAACACCGAGGCCCACCCCGATCACCTTCTCCGGACTGATCCCGGTCGTCTCGATCAGCCGCCTGACCAGCTGCTCCGCCCGCCCGAACCCCTGCGCGGACGAGGCGTCGACATCCAGCGGCTCGGCCTCCTCGGCGAGCACCTGGTGAGCGAGGTTGCCGACCGCCACCCGCAGATGCGTATGGCCGAAGTCGACCCCGATCACGATGCCCGCGTCACCGCTGAGCGAGACGCTGCGGGCCCGGCGGCCGCCCGCCGAGGTGGGGGTGACCTCGACCGTGCCGCCGTCCTTCAGTTCACGAACGATATTGGAGACGGTGGCCGCTGACAGGCCGGTGCTCCGTGCGATCTCCGCCTGGGTGAGCGAGCCGGCCATGCGTACCGCGCGCACGACCCGCTCAAGGTTGGCGCGATGCAGAGATGTCTGCGACCCCGGAGTCTCCATCGACTCTCTCACTCCTACCGTTTTCTCTAACATGTGAACTCTAAGCTGAGCGTTTTGCGGCACCCCCCGTCAAGACCTTGAGCGAGCGAAGCCTCGGATGAGCATTGCGTCCGCACCCGGGGCGGCCGTTCGTACACGCATGAACGCCCCGTCCACGCATGAACCGCCCGCCGGCGCATGGCCGAGGGGCGGTTCGTGGGTGCGGGGACGGTGCCGGTGGTTACTTCACCGCGCCCGCGGTGAGTCCGGCGACGACCTGGCGCTGGAAGATGATGTAGGCCGCGAGGACCGGCAGCATCGCCATCACCAGACCGGCGAAGAGACCGGACCAGTCGCCCTTGTACCCCTGGCTGGTGGCCAGTTCGACCAGGCCCTGGGAGAGCACCCGGTAATTCGGTTCCGTGTTGAGGACCGTCGGCAGCATGTACTGGTTCCACTGCCCCAGGAAGTTGAAGATCCCGACGCTGATCAGGCCGGGTTTCGCCATCGGCAGCATCACCTGGAAGAACGTCCGGGTGTGCGAGGCCCCGTCGAGCATCGCCGCTTCCGCCACCGAGGTCGGCAGCGTCCGGAAGAACGAGGTGAGGAAGAAGACGGTGAACGGCAGCGAGTACGCGATGTAGACCATGATCAGTCCGTGCCGCGTGTTCAGCAGGCCCATGTTGTTCATGACGAAGAACAGCGGGACCAGCGCCAGGATGATCGGGAAGCTCATCCCGCCGATGAACAGGTAGTAGATGAAGCGGTTGCCGGGAAAGTCGAACCGCGCCAGTACGTACGCCGCCATCGACCCCAGCAGCAGGGTGCCGACGAGCGAACAGCCCACCACCACGACGGTGTTGAAGAAGTAATCGCTCATGTGCGCCTGGCTCCAGGCACGCGACCAGTTCTCGAAGTGCAGTTTGTCGGGCAGCGCCCAAGGCGTCGAAAGGATCGAGTCGTCGGTCTTGAACGACGCCATCACCGCCCACAGCAGCGGCAGGACGACCAGGATCGCCCAGATGATCAGCACACCGTGCGAGAAGACGTTGAGGACCTGGCCCTCACCGTTCTTCTCCTTCACGGCCGGTGCGGGCGCCTTGGCCACCGGGGCCGGGTCCGCAGCGGGGGCCGCGGGAGGGGTGTCAGTCGTCTTCACGTGTACTCACCTCGTACTGTCGAGCCGGACACGGAGGCCGACCTGTGGTGCCTGCTGGGGGTCCGGGAACCGTCTCCCGGGAATCGCAGCATCAGAACTCCAGCCGATCGCGCCGGCCCAGTCGCATCACGATGGCGGCGAAGGCCATGGTGACGATGAGCAGTCCGACACCGATCGTCGTCGCGTAGCCGGCCTGCCCGTCACGGAAGGCCGTCTGGTACACGTACAGCGGCAGGACCGTGGTCGAGTAGTCGGGGCCACCGGGGCCCACGGTCATGACCTGCACGGCGGTGAACGCCTCGACGCCCAGGGCCAGGATCCCCATGTAGACCCAGCCCGACTGCACCGTGTCCCAGAGCAGCGGAAGGGTGATCCGGAAGAACGTGGTGAAGCGGTTGGCGCCGTCGAGGAGCGCCGCCTCGTAGAAGTCCTTCGGGATGGACGCCATTCCGGCCGAGAACAGCACGACGAAGAATCCGACCGTCGACCAGACCAGCACCGACATGACGCAGACCAGAGCAAGGCTCGGGTCGCCCAGCCAGTCCGGCTGGACGGAACCCAGACCGATCGTCTTCAGTGTCGAATTCAGCATCCCGCTGGTGGGATTGAACGCGAACTGGAAGAGCAGGGCCACGATGACGATCGAGAGCACCTGCGGGAAGAAATAGGCGATCTTGTAGAAACCCGAGCCGCGCACGCCGGAGACCGCGGCGTTCTTGCGCCGCCGGCCCCCGACATTGAGCATGAAGGCGAAGAAGAGCGCCAGGCCCAGCGTCACCAGCGGCAGCAGCACCACAAGCAACACGCTGTGCTGCAACGACTTCCAGAAGATGTCGTCCTTCAGCATCCTCGTGTAGTTGCCGAACCCGACCATCTTGAAGTCCGGGCTCAGGCCGGTCCAGTCCGTGAACGAGTAGTAGATGGACTGGATGAACGGCCAAATGACGAAGACCGCGTACAACGCGAGTGGGAGTACCAAGAATCCCACGATGAAACGGTACTTGCCATGCTGCATCGTTTACCGACCCCGATCTTTCCGCGGGTGCCGCCGCTGGTGACGGTTGCTCACTGGTGCTTGTAGTGCTTGATGGACTGGTCCTTGGCCGCCGCGTCGGCGAAGGCCTGGATCTTCTTGATGGCTTCCGCCGGGGTCGCGCGGCCGGCCATCATCTCGCCGATACCGGCGACACCGATCTGCTCCTTCTGGAGCTTCACGTACCAGTCCTGCAGGCGCGGGTTCACCACGTTGTCGCCGGCCTTCTTCAGCACGTCGACGCCGGACTGCATGGCGGTCGACAGGGTCAGACCGTCGGTGCCGCCGTTGAAGGCGCTGAGCGACTTGACCTGCTTGGTGAAGTTCTTCGAGGACTCCTCGGAGAGCATGATGCGCAGCTGCTCCATGCCGCCCTCGGGGTTCTTCGCGTTGGCCGGGACGATGAAGGGCTCGCCGCCGGACGCCCAGATGGTGCCGAACGGCAGCTTGTCAGACGCGTCCAGGCCGGACGGCGGCGCGACCATCATCTTGAAGTCCTTGGGCGTGGTCGGCGCGGCCTCGTTCTCCACCCACGAACCGTTCGGGAGGAAGAGCGCCTTGCCCTTGGTCCACTCGGTCTGCGACTGGATGTGGGTCAGACCGGGGGTGCCCTTGAGGATGTACCCCTTCTTGTACAGCTCGTAGTACGCCTCGAACGCCGCCTTGACCGCGGGGTCCTTCCAGGCGTTCGGCTCCAGGTTGTCGATCTTGTCGAGAACCTCCCGGCCGCCGATCTTGGCGATGAACGGGTAGAGCGAGAACGGCAGGTAGTACGGGTACTTACCGGCGTACGTCCAGCCCGCGATGCCCTGCTTCTTCGCCTTCGCGCAGAGGGCGAGCATGTCGTCCCAGGTCTCGGGGTACTGCGCGTCGAGCTTCTCCAGCGCGGTCTGCGAGTACCAGACGCCGTACACGGTGTACGCGTAGTACATGATCCAGACCGGGTCGCCGTCGAACTGGCCCATCTCCAGGACACCGGGGCGCAGCGTGTCGCGGACCTTCTTGCTCGGGTCGTCGATGGACGGGGCGTCCATCAGCGGCGTCAGGTCGAGCAGCTGCTTCTTGCCGACCAGGACACCCATGTCCATCTGCTCGGCGCCGGAGTTGTCGATCAGGTCCGGCGGGGTGCCGCCGTTGAAACGGGGCTGCAGCTGCGACTGGATCTTCTGGGTCGCGACGTGCTTGACCTTCGGAGCCTTCGGGAACGCCGCGTTGTACTTCTTCTCCGCGTCGATCGCGTACTGCTGGCCGAAGCCGCCGTCGAAGATGACCACCTCGAGCGGGGCCGTCTCGTTGACGCCGAGCGGGTTCGCCTTGGTGGCCTTGCCCTTCTCGACCTTCTTGTCGCTGCTGCTGTCGCCGCTCGCGCACGCCGACAGGAAGCCCATTGTCGGAACGCTGATCAGGCCGAGTGCGGCCGATCGCTTGATCACATCGCGACGGCCAAGGCCCTCATTCTTGTGGGCGGAGGTGGATCCCATGCTCAAGTCCTCGCCTTCTCCAGGACTCAGGCGGTGTGTACCGGTCGCCCGTCGATATTCGCCTCAGGCGAAGGGCCCCGCCACCGCGGTCAGTTGCGCTTGGGTAGTGCTGATTTCAGGCTAGCCATGTGCAGTGGGGGGTCGGGGAGATCTGGCATCGGATGCACCCGTCGTGCTGTCCTCGGCCCTTCCCCCGTGTCCCCCTTGTCCGCGTGGCCGGAAAAGCGGTGCGGACGCCGACAGGTATAGTCCACTTCCGGTCGACTGAGCAAGATCGAATGCGAGTTTGAGCGGCAGTCTTTCCCGAGTTGAGACCTCGCGGATACATGCCACCCGCACCTTCCTGATCCGGGTGTAACGATTTCCGCATTACGGTCGATTCGGCTTGCGCTTCCCACCCAACACCCTTGACACACCCCGGCACTTGGCTCCCTACTGGACCTTGCGCAGCTCTATGACAACGTTGTCCAGGCGCACTTCCTCGGGAGGAATGGCTCGGCATGCAGCCCCGACATGGTTCTCGCAAGAGACAAAGCCGTACGGCCGCACTGATCGCGGCTTCACTCGTTCTGGTCGTGACCGCCCCCTCCGTGGCCGCCGCCCAGTCGGCCCGGACCCACGAAAAGGGCCGGGCCCCTTCGGGGGACCGGACATTCAGCTCATCCTTCGAAGCGGACGAAAAGCAGCCGGACTGGCGCAACACCGTAGAAGAGGGTCCCGACGGAAAGAAGCGGTCATCGGGTGTCGATGGCGGCTTCTCCGCAGGAATACCGGGCAATGTCACCGACAAGGTGACAGATGTCCGCGCCAGTGGCGAGAACACCGGTGGCGGGGAGGTCAAGGAAAACCTGATCGACGGGGAGTCCGGCACCAAGTGGCTGGCCTTCGAGCCCACCGGCTGGGTCGAGTTCGATCTCGATGAACCGGTCAAGGTCGTGACATACGCGCTCACTTCGGCCAATGACCATGACGAGCGCGACCCCAAGGACTGGACCCTGCAGGGCTCCGCCGACGGCAAGGACTGGAAGGACCTCGACTCCCGGACCGGTCAGACCTTCACCGAGCGGTTCCAGACGAAGTCGTACGATTTCACATCTGACACGGCATATCAGCACTACCGTCTGCGGATCACGAAGAACAACGGCGCCTCCGACGCCACCCAGCTCGCCGATGTCCAGTTCTCCGACGGCGACACCTCGGTCCCGGCCCCCGACGAGATGCGCAGCCAGCCCGACCGCGGCCCCTCCGGCTCCCCCACCGCGAAGGCGGGCGCGGGCTTCACCGGGAAGAAGGCCCTGCGGTACGCCGGTACGCACAAGGCGGACGGCCGCGCCTACTCGTACAACAAGGTCTTCGATGTGAACACGGCCGTCACCCGTGACACCTCACTGTCCTATCTGGTCCATCCCCAGATGGGCGAGACCGACCTCTCCTATCCGGCGACCCATGTCGCGGTGGACCTGGCGTTCACGGACGGCACGTATCTGAGCGATCTGCGGGCCACCGACAGCAACGGCGGCCTGCTGACCCCGCAGGGTCAGGCCGACGCCAAGCGGCTGTACGTCAACCAGTGGAACAAGGTCGAGTCGACGATCGGCACGGTCGCGGCGGGAAAGACCGTCGACCGGATCCTGGTGGCGTACGACTCCCCCAAGGGCACGGCGAAGTTCCAGGGCTGGATCGACGACATCGAGATCGCCCCGAAGGCGCCCGAGAAGCGCCGCGCGCACCTCTCCGACTACGCGTCGACGGTCCGCGGCACCAACTCCAGCGGCGGCTTCTCCCGGGGCAACAACTTCCCCGCCACCGCGGTCCCGAACGGCTTCAACTTCTGGACGCCGGTCACCAACGCCGGATCGACCAGCTGGCTGTACGACTACGCGCGCGGCAACAACGACGACAACCTGCCCACCCTCCAGGCGTTCAGCGCCAGCCATGAGCCGAGCCCCTGGATGGGCGACCGGCAGACCTTCCAGCTGATGCCCTCGGCGGTCAGCGGCACCCCGGACGCCTCCCGCAAGGCGCGTGCGCTGCCGTTCCACCACGAGAACGAGACGGCGAAGCCGCACTACTACGGTGTGAGCTTCGACAACGGCCTCAAGGCCGAGATGACGCCGTCCGACCACGCGGCCCGGATGCGGTTCACCTACCCCGGTGACGACGCGAGCATCGTCTTCGACAACGTCTCCAACGACGGCGGGCTCACCCTCGACCCGGACACCAGCTCCTTCACCGGATTCTCCGATGTGAAGAGCGGCGGCTCGACCGGTGCCACCCGCCTGTTCGTGTACGGCGTCTTCGACGCCCCGGTCACCGCGAGCGGCAAGCTGTCCGGCGGCGGTGGCGACGACGTCACGGGCTACCTCCGCTTCGACGCGGGCAAGGACCGCACGGTGAACCTGCGCCTGGCGACCTCGCTGATCAGCATCGACCAGGCGAAGCGGAACCTCGCCGCCGAGATCCCCGACTCCCGCTCCTTCGGCCGGGTCGAGGACCGGGCGCAGCGGGCCTGGGACGACATCCTGGGCAAGGTGGAGGTCGAGGGTGCCACGGCCGATCAGCTGACCACCCTCTACTCGAGCCTGTACCGGCTGTACCTGTACCCGAACTCGGGCTTCGAGAGGGTCGACGGCAAGGACAAGTACGCAAGCCCCTTCTCCCCGCAGGTCGGCTCCGACACCCCGACGCACACCGGGGCGAAGATCGTCGACGGCAAGGTGTACGTCAACAACGGCTTCTGGGACACCTACCGGACGACGTGGCCCGCGTACTCCCTGCTCACCCCGGACAGGGCCGGCGAGATGGTCGACGGCTTCGTCCAGCAGTACAAGGACGGCGGCTGGATCTCCCGCTGGTCCTCCCCCGGCTACTCCGACCTGATGACCGGTACCTCCTCGGACGTCGCGTTCGCGGACGCCTACGTCAAGGGCGTGAAGTTCGACGCGGAGGCGGCGTACGACGCGGCGCTGAAGAACGCCACGGTGGTCCCGCCGTCCTCGGGCGTCGGCCGCAAGGGCATGGTCACCTCCCCGTTCGTCGGCTACGCGAACACCTCGACGCACGAGGGCCTGTCCTGGTCGCTGGAGGGCTACCTCAACGACTACGGCATCGCGCAGATGGGCCGGGCTCTCTACAAGAAGACGAAGAAGGAGCGGTACAAGGAGGAGTCCGAGTACTTCCTCAACCGCGCCCGCAACTACGTCCAGCTCTTCGACGACAAGGCCGGCTTCTTCCAGGGCAAGGACGCCAAGGGCGACTGGCGGCTCCCCTCGGAGAAGTACGACCCCCGGGTCTGGGGCTACGACTACACGGAGACCAACGGCTGGGGCTACGCCTTCACCGCCCCGCAGGACAGCCGCGGTCTGGCGAATCTGTACGGCGGCCGGGACGGCCTGGCGAAGAAGCTCGACACGTACTTCGCCACTCCCGAGACAGCGGGCCCCGAGTTCGTCGGCTCGTACGGCGGTGTCATCCACGAGATGACCGAGGCCCGTGACGTACGGATGGGGCAGTACGGCCACAGCAACCAGGTCGCACACCATGTCACCTACATGTACGACGCGGCCTCGCGGCCCTGGAAGACGCAGGAGAAGGTCCGCGAGGTCCTGAGCCGGCTCTACACCGGCAGCGACATCGGGCAGGGCTACCACGGCGACGAGGACAACGGCGAGCAGTCGGCCTGGTACCTCTTCTCCTCGCTCGGCTTCTACCCGCTGGTCATGGGCAGTGGCGAGTACGCGATCGGCTCCCCGCTCTTCAAGAAGACCACGGTCCATCTGGAGAACGGCCACGACCTGGTCGTCAGGGCACCGAAGAACAGTGCGAAGAACATCTATGTGCAGGGCCTGAGGGTCAACGGCAAGAAGTGGACCTCCACTTCGCTGCCGCACGAGCTGCTGGCCGAGGGCGGTGTGCTGGACTTCGACATGAGCCCGAGGCCGTCGTCGTGGGGCACCGGCAAGGACGCGGCACCGACCTCGATCACCACGGACGACGAGGTGGCGTCGCCGCAGGCGGACGTGGTGAAGGGCGACGGCGCCCTGTTCGACAACACGTCGGCCACCTCGGCGAAGGTCGCCACGGTGGACCTGCCGGTCCCCTCGGCCACGGAAGCGGTCCGCTACACACTGACGTCGGACAAGGCGGCCGGGGCCCCGGCCGGCTGGGTCCTCCAGGGCTCGTACGACGGCACGACCTGGAAGGACCTCGACAAGCGCTCGGCCGAGTCCTTTGCCTGGGACAGGCAGACGCGGGTGTTCTCGGTGACCGATCCGGGCTCGTACGCGCACTACCGCCTGGTGTTCGCCGGTGAAGGCACGCTCGCGGAGCTGGAGTTGCTCTCCTGACCCGACGTTTCCCCTTCGTCACGGCCGACGGCCGGTACCCCCGCCCCGGGGTACCGGCCGTCGGTCCGCTCACGGGGCGGCGCGTCTCCCGCTCAGTCGCGTTCCGGTGTCTCCGGTACGGCCCGGGGAAACAGGCTCTCCGGCAATGTCACATTCCATGCCGTGACGACCGGCTTCCCGTGCTCGGTGCCGAGCCGGGATACGGCTCCCGTGGCGAGCTGGAACAGTGTGCCCTCGGCCGGGGTCAGGCCGAGGTAGCGGGCGGTGAGCACGCGCAGGAAGTGGGAGTGCGCGACGAGCGCGACGTCCTCGTCCGTGTCACGGCTCGCCGCCTCCGCGACTTCGGCCAGCACCCGGTCGGCGCGGGCACCGACCTCGTCGGGGGCTTCGCCGGGGTGCGCCTCGGGGCCGGCAGCGACTCCGTCGGTCCAGAGGTTCCACTCGGGGCGGGTGCGGCGGATCTCGTCGGTGGTCACCCCTTCGTAGCCGCCGTAGTCCCATTCGCGCAGCTCGGGTGTGATGCGGGGGGCGGCGAGTCCGGCGAGCTCGGCGGTGCGCCGGGCGCGTACGGCGGGACTGACGAGGGTGAGTGCGATGCGCCGGTCGGCGAGCAGGGGCGCCAGCGCACGGGCCTGCCGTTCCCCGAAGGCGGTCAGGGGCAGATCGGTGTAGCTCGTGTGCTGCCCGGACCGTGACCACTCCGTCTCGCCGTGCCGGATCAGGATCAGCTCGCCCATGATGATTCCGCTCTTTCTGTGCCTGTGCCTGTGCCTTGTGCCTGTGCCGTTGCCGCTGTCGTTGTCGTTGTCGTTGTGTGAACCCGCGGGCCCACGATCGCATTCCACCGGGCCGGCGGCGGGGTGCGGCTCACCCTCGGTGTCGGGGCAGCGGTGGACGCCTACGGGTGGCGCATTCCAGGTTTCCCGCAGCGATGCGTCCGCGCGCCGCTACATTGCGGCGTATGCCGCAGCCCAAGGATCTCGACCCGTACGCCGACGCCCGTTCCTTCTACGGTTCCGAGTTGCGCCGCTTGCGTGAGGCCGCCGGGATGTCCCAGAGCGATCTGGGTGACAGGGCGTTCTGCTCGGGTACGTACATCGGGCTGTTCGAGATGGCGGAGCGTCGTCCGCAGGACGACATGTCCCGCATCTTCGACGAACTCCTGGGGAGCGGCAAGCACCTTCAGCGGCTGTGCCGTCTGGCGCGGAAGTCGAAGGTGGCGGGGTACTTCGCGGATGCGGCGGAACTGGAGAAGCGGGCCAGGTCCATCGAGGAGTACGCACCGATGCTGATCCCGGGGGTACTCCAGACGCGGGCCTGCGCCACGGCGTTGACCAGAGGAACGATGCGGCGGGCATCCGACGAAGAGGTGGAACGGACGGTCAGCGCTCGCATGGAGCGCGCTCAACTCTTCAGCTGCGAGAACGGGCCGGACTTCTGGGCGATCATTCACGAGGCCGCACTGCGCGTGCCGATCGGCGGCCTCCGCGCCGTGAGGGATCAGCTCGCCCACCTCGTCGAGACGGCCCGGGCTCATCCGCATGCGATCTTCCCTTCTCCGCCGGCTTCCGTCCTTTCCTGAACACCATGTCCTCACTGATGCAGTTCGTCGACGCCCCGCCCGTCGTGTACACGGAGGGCGCCTACACGGGTCAACTCATCGAAGATGCGGCTCTGGTGGCGCACTATCGATCGGCATACGATCTGGCCAGGGCCGTCGCGCTGTCGCCGGAGGCGTCCCTGGCACTGATCACCTCGGCGGCGAAGGACTACGACCGATGAAAAGCACGCCCGACCTCAGCCGTGCCGCTTGGCGAACTTCGTCCTACAGCAACGGAGACGGTGGAAGCTGCGTCGAGGCCGCCGACAACGTCCCCGGCTTCGTCCCCGTACGCGACACCAAACTGACCAACAGCCCGGTGCTGCCCTTCCGCGCACCGGTCTGGGCGGCCTTCGTGCAGAGCGTCAAGCGGTAGAAGAACAACCTCGGCCGCCGCGCCCGACGCGAAGGGCCGCACTCACCACGCGGATCCGTCGTCGGCGAGGACTTCGCGGATGACGTGCCGGGCGATCGTCGCCATGGCCGGATTCGAGTCCCGGTAGTAGCGCAGTTCGCCGAGCGCGGTCGACAGCGCCCAGCCCCGGCCCCGCGCCCAGGCCGCGTCATCGGCGTTCGCGGCGGTACGGAAGGCTCCGCGCGCGTGCGCCGGCAGCAGGTACCACGCCGCGATGAGGTCGACTGCGGCATCGCCCAGCCCCATGCAGCCGAAGTCGATGACGGCGCTGAGCCGTCCGTTCGCGAGCAGCAGGTTGCCGGGTTGCAGATCCGCGTGGATCCAGACGGCCGGGCCGGTCGTTGCGGAGGCCCGCAGCGCCGCCTCCCACACGGCGAGCGCCGCGCCGGTGTCCACTGCCTCGTGCAGCGCCGCGAGTGCGGCGCGCGTCGAGGCGTCGCGGGCCGCCAGGGGCTCGCTGCGGAAGGAGGGCGGTGCGTCGGCGGGGTCGATCCGGTGCAGCGCGGTGACGAAGTCCGCCAGGTCCGTTGCGAACAGGCCGGGTTCGGCCAGCTGTCCGACCACCGGGTTCGCGCCGTCGAGCCACCGGAAGACCGACCAGTGCCATGGATAGCCCTCCGCGGGCACACCCCTGCCCAGCGGTACGGGGATCGCGGCGGGCAGCCAGGGGGCGAGCCGGGGCAGCCAGCGCTGCTCCATCGCCACCTCACCGGCCGTCCCCGCCGTGCGGGGCAGTCGCACCACCAGGTCCTCGCCGAGCCGGTACATGGCGTTGGACGTGCCCACGGGGACGACCTGTTCGACGGGCAGTCCGGCCCAATCCGGGAACTGCGAGGCGATCAGCCGGTGTACGAGGGATTCGGTGAAGTCCGGTTCGTCGGCATGCATCTTGCCCGGCCGCATGGGCGCCCTTCGGGGGTCGGGGTGGCGACGGTTGTCTGCCGGGTTCATACGACCGGTCCGGGCCCTCACCGGTCAACTCGTTTCCGGAGCGCCGCCCAGGTCACGCAGAAGCGCGCGGACCTCGTTCACCTCGGGGCTGAGCGCGTGGATGTCGAGGTAGATGGCGAGGGCCTCGCTCAGGGCGTCCCTGGCCGGCTCGACGGCCTCCGTCGCGAGGTGGGCCTGGCTCAGATGGACCAGCGTCTCGGCCTCGTTGTAGCGGTGCCCCAGCGCGCGGTTGAGGTCCAGGCTGTGCTGGTAGCAGTCGATGGCCTTCGCGTGTTCGCCGAGCCGGTGGTAGGCGTAGCCGAGGGTGTCCCAGGTGCCGGCCCGGCCTCGTTCGTCGCCAAGCTCCCGCTGGATCACCAGCGCCTCCTGGCAGCGGCGTACCGATGCTTCGTGGTCCCCGAGCTGGGTGTGGTCCCAGGCCACCGCGTTCAGGGCGCGGGCCCGTCCCGGGAGGTTTCCGGCCGAGGTGAAGTACTCGACGGCGCTCCGGTCGTGCCGCAGAGCGGCGGAATTGTCGCCCTCGCGCTCGTACAGCCAGCCCAGGGCCAGGTGGGTGTGGGCGGCGGAGAGGAGATCGCCGTTCGTCGCCGCGAGAGCCAGCGCGTGGGCGAGTTCCCGGTGGGCTTCGGCGAAGCGCCCGGTCTCCGTGCGGGCCCAGGCGAGCGCGCGGCGGGACTCCGCCTGGGCGGTCGGATCCCCGAGGCGGACCGCGGCGGCGAGCGCCGTGCTGTGCACGGCGGTGACGTCGGGCCACCACGCGCGTCGGGCGAGGAAGGTGGTGATCGCCCAGGCCATCCGCCATGCCTGGGCGTCGTGTCCGGCGCGTACCGCGTGGTTGACGGCCGCTGTCAGCACGGTGTGCTCGCTCGCGAACCACGCCATGGCCCGGTCGGCATCGGCGAATTCCTCAAGGCGCGTGCCGTCCGCCGGCGATGCCGGGGCGAGCGGGTCGCGGTGGGGCAGCAGGAGCCGGTCGGCCGCGTACGCGGTGTGCGCGTAGTGGTCGAGTACGCGGGTGAGTGCCGCTTCCGCCTCTCCGGCGGGGGCAACGGTCTCCGTCATCTCCAGGGCGTACGCGCGCAGCAGGTCGTGACAGGTGAAGCGGCCGGGGACGCGCTCCTGGACGAGGTGGTGGGCCTGGAGGCGGTGCAGCCGGGTACGGAGGCGGGGCGGCGACAGGCCGGTGAGGCTGGCGGCGGCGGGCAGGCCGATGTCCGCCCCGGGTGCCTGGGCCAACTGCCGGAAGACCCGGGCGGAATCGGTGTCGAGTGCGAAATACGAGGAGGCGAAGACGATCCGGATGTCGCCGTTCGCCTCGCCCGTCTCCAGGGCGTCCAGCGGGGTCGCCGCCTCCCGGAGTTCGGCCGCCAGGGCGATCAGGGTGAGCATCGGGTCCGTGGTGAGGCGAGCGGCGAGGACGCTGATGGCGATGGGCAGCCCGGCGCAGTGGTGGAGCAGTTCGGTCGCCGCCCCGGGTTCCGCGGCGATCCGGTGGGAGCCGAGTCGGCGGACGAGCAGGTCTCGCGCCTCGGCGCGGTCGAGCGTCTCCAGGGTGAGCTGGACGGCGCCGTGCGAGGCGGCGAGGCCGGGCAGCCGGTGACGGCTCGTGATCAGGACCGTACAGGTGGGGCTGCCCGGTAACAGGGGCACCACCTGGTCGGTGTCACGGGCGTTGTCGAGCACGATGAGCAGGCGCCGGCCTGCCGTGAGGCTCCGGTACAGCGCGGCCTGGGACTGAGGGGCGGCGGGAAGGCTCCCGGGGTCGGCGCCGAGGGCTTCCAGGAAGCCGCGCATGACCGCGTACGGGTCGGCGGGTTCACCGGAGGGGGTGAAGCCCTGCAGATCGGCGAAGAGCTGACCGTCGGGGCAGCGCTCCTGCCAGCCATGGGCCCAGCGCAGTGCCAGCGAGGTCTTGCCGACGCCGCCGGTGCCGCAGATCACGGCGATCGGCACAGTCCCGCCGTGCGGTTCGTCCTGTGGCGCCAACAGTTTGTCCAGGCAGACCAGTTCGCTGTCCCGGCCGGCCAGCAGGGGCGGCGGAGCGGGCAGTTGTCTGGGGTGTGTCGTGGCGGGGTGCACCGGGTCGGGCGTGGTGTCGCGCGCCGGTGGGGCGAGCCGCGGATCGGAGATCAGGATCTGCTGGTGCAGGCTCCGCAGCGGCGGCGCCGGGTCGATGCCCAGCTCCTCGACGAGACGACTGCGTAGTTCCTGGTAGTGGTTGAGTGCGTCGGCGGGGCGTCCGCCGCGGTAGAGGGCGAGCATCAGCTGCCCGGCGAGCCGTTCGTCCAGCGGGTTGTCCTCGGCGAGCGAGGACAGCACGGTCACCAGCTCGGTGTGGAACCCGCGGCGCAGCTGGAGGTCGCTCCAGTCCAGTACGGCCGCGAGGCGTTCGACCTGCGCCGCCTCGCGCCGGGAGTTGAACCACGGGGTGTCCATGCCGGGACACAGCTCGCCCTGCCAGTTCGCGAGGGCCTCCTGGAAGAGGCGCGCCGCCGCCGGCTCGTCCCCCGCGTGCGCGCTGGTCCTGGCCCTGGCGGAGAGGGCCCGGAAGCGGTGCAGGTCGGCAGCCGTGGCGGCGACGGTCAGTACGTATCCTCCCGACCGCCGCGCGATCCGCGCGTCCTGCGCCGCGGTGCGTAACGCCTGGCGCAGCCTGGAGAGGTAGCTGTACAGCGTCGGCCGGGCGCGTTGCGGGGCGTGCTCGCCCCAGACCCGGTCCACGAGTTCGTCCGCCGTGACCACTTGGCCGGCTTCGAGCAGCAGCACGGCCAGCACACGTTGCTGCCGTGCGGGCCCCAGGTCCAGCCGCTGGCCGTCGACGCGGGCCTCGACCCCTCCGAGCACGCGGAATTCCAAGGCCACGCCACCCACCCCCCGAGCGCGATCCTAGACCGAAGCCAATGGCTCCGAGCAGCTGTTTCAAGCTCTTTCCAAGGTTGGGACAGGGTCGCCCGAGCACGGTGATGTCCATCCCGTCGGACAGGTTCGGGGACGGGCTCCCGGAGAAGACAGCGAAGCCGGCAGCCGAGGACCCACTTGCCGAGAAGCAGGACAACAGCCCGATCTCAAGGAGCAGACATGCGAATTCGCCATGCCCTGGCGACGGCCGGCCTCGGCACCGTGCTCACCCTGGGGGTCACGACGTACCCCGCGACCGCCGTCCAGACCGACACGGCCGACACGGCCGGCACGGCCAGCACGGCCAGCACGGTCGGCAACAAGATCGCCGCCCAGGCACTCGGTCAGTACACCAGCAAGAACGCCGAGGTGAAGAAGCGCAAGTTCGAGGGCGCGGCCAACGGAGTCAACGCCAAGAACAACTGCAACTTCTACACCGGCTTCTGGACCGACCCGCGCAACCGCCGCTTCGACGGCACGAAGGCCCCGCGCACCGGCACCAACCGCGCCACCTGCGGCACGAGCAAGGGCTACATGTACGTCAAGGGCACCAAGACCTGGACGCCCGTGAAGTGGAAGTCCCGCGCCTGGTGCTCCGACTTCGCGAAGTACACCTGGTACTGGGGCGGCGCGAAGGTGACGGGGATCAACGCGTCCGCCGCTTCCTTCCGCAACTACGGGCGCACCAACCACACCTGGCACACCCGCGCCGACGTGGCCAAGAAGAAGAACCCGTACATACCGAAGAAGGGCGATGTCGTCAGCTACGACTGGAACAGGGACGGTGTCATCGACCACGTCGGCGTCCTCACCGCGTACAGCACCAAGTACAAGGCGTACTTCTCCGTCGAGGGCAACTCCAGCGAGAAGCTCAACTACAAGAACACCAAGCAGTCGGCGGTGTCGAAGTACGTCGTCGGCTACACCTCGCCCAAGGCGCTCAAGCGCTGACCGTGCAACGGTGAGCCGGTACGGGAAAGGGCCGCACCCCTTCGTCCTGCGAAGAGGTGCGGCCCACTGCCCTGCCGGACCGGCTACTTGCGGATCAGGCTGCGGAGCACGTACTGCATGATGCCGCCGTTGCGGTAGTAGTCCGCCTCACCGGGGGTGTCGATGCGGACGACCGCGTCGAACTCCACACCGGTGTCGGTGGTGACCTTGACCGTGCGCGGCGTGGTGCCGTTGTTGAGCTCCTCGACGCCGGTGAAGGAGAAGGTCTCCTCGCCGGTCAGGCCGAGGGACTCGGCGGTCGCACCCTCCGGGAACTGGAGCGGGAGGACGCCCATGCCGATGAGGTTCGAGCGGTGGATGCGCTCGTAGGACTCGGCGATGACGGCCTTGACACCGAGGAGCGCGGTGCCCTTGGCGGCCCAGTCGCGGGACGAGCCGGAGCCGTACTCCTTGCCCGCCAGGATGACCAGCGGGGTGCCGGCGGCCTGGTAGTTCTGCGAGGCGTCGTAGATGAACGACACCGGCGCGTCGGCCTGGGTGAAGTCGCGGGTGAAGCCACCCTCGGTGCCCGGGGCGATCTGGTTGCGCAGGCGGATGTTGGCGAAGGTGCCGCGGATCATGACCTCGTGGTTGCCTCGGCGCGAGCCGTAGGAGTTGAAGTCACGACGCTCGACGCCGTGCTCCGTGAGGTACTTGCCGGCCGGGGTGTCGGCCTTGATCGCACCGGCCGGGGAGATGTGGTCGGTGGTGACCGAGTCGCCGAGCTTGGCCAGCACCCGGGCGCCGGTGATGTCGGCGACCGGGGTCGTCTCCATCGTCATGCCCTCGAAGTACGGGGGCTTGCGCACGTAGGTGGACTGCGGGTCCCACTCGAAGGTGTTGCCGGTCGGGATCGACAGAGCCTGCCACTGGGCGTCGCCCGCGAAGACGTCCTGGTAGGACTTGTTGAACATGTCCTCGCCGATGGAGTTGGCGACGACGTCGTTCACCTCGGCCTCCGACGGCCAGATGTCCGCGAGGTGGACCGGCTTGCCGTCCTGGTCGATGCCCAGGGCGTCCTTGGTGATGTCGACCTTCATCGAACCGGCGATGGCGTACGCGACGACCAGCGGCGGGGACGCCAGGTAGTTCATCTTGACGTCGGGGTTGATCCGGCCCTCGAAGTTACGGTTGCCGGAGAGCACCGAGGTCACGGCCAGGTCGTGCTCGTTGACCGCCTTGGAGACCTCCTCCGGCAGCGGGCCGGAGTTGCCGATGCAGGTGGTGCAGCCGTAGCCGACGAGGTTGAAGCCGACCTTGTCGAGGTACGGGGTGAGGCCCGCCTTGTCGAAGTAGTCGGTGACGACCTTCGAGCCCGGGGCGAGGGTGGTCTTGACCCACGGCTTGCGGGTCAGGCCCTTCTCGACCGCCTTCTTCGCCACGAGCGCCGCGGCGACCATGACGTACGGGTTCGAGGTGTTGGTGCAGGAGGTGATCGCGGCGACGGTGACGGCGCCGTGGTCGATCTCGTACGTCGTGCCGTCGGGGGCCGTGACCGTGGTCGGACGCGACGGGACACCGTTGGAGGAGGCCGGGGAGTCGGAGGCCGGGAAGGACTCCTTGCCCGACTCCTCGTCCTCGGAGACGTAGTTGCGCACGTCCTGGGCGAACTGCGCCTTGGCGTCGGCGAGGACGATGCGGTCCTGCGGGCGCTTCGGACCGGCGATCGACGGAACGACCGTCGACAGGTCCAGCTCCAGCTTCTCGGAGAAGTCCGGCTCGGCGGCCGGGTCCAGCCAGAGGCCCTGCTCCTTGGCGTACGCCTCGACGAGCGCGACCTGCTGCTCGTCGCGGCCGGTCAGGCGCAGGTACTTCAGCGTCTCGTCGTCGATCGGGAAGATCGCGGCGGTGGAGCCGAACTCCGGCGACATGTTGCCGATGGTGGCGCGGTTGGCGAGCGAGGTGGCGGCGACGCCCTCACCGTAGAACTCGACGAACTTGCCGACGACACCGTGCTTGCGGAGCATCTCGGTGATGGTCAGCACCAGGTCGGTGGCGGTGGTGCCGGCCGGGAGCTCGCCGGTCAGCTTGAAGCCGACGACGCGCGGGATGAGCATGGAGACCGGCTGGCCGAGCATCGCGGCCTCGGCCTCGATGCCGCCGACGCCCCAGCCCAGCACACCGAGGCCGTTGACCATGGTGGTGTGCGAGTCGGTGCCGACGAGGGTGTCGGGGTACGCCTGGCCACCCCGGACCATGACCGTACGGGCCAGGTGCTCGATGTTGACCTGGTGAACAATGCCGGTGCCCGGGGGGACGACCTTGAACTCGTCGAAGGCGGTCTGGCCCCAGCGCAGGAACTGGTAGCGCTCCTTGTTGCGGCCGTACTCCAGCTCGACGTTCTGGCCGAAGGCTTCCTTCGTACCGAACTTGTCGGCGATGACGGAGTGGTCGATGACCAGCTCGGCCGGGGCGAGGGGGTTGATCTTGGCCGGGTCGCCGCCCAGCTCCTTGACAGCCTCACGCATGGTGGCGAGGTCCACGACACACGGCACACCGGTGAAGTCCTGCATGATCACGCGGGCCGGCGTGAACTGGATCTCCTGGCTGGGCTGCGCCTGGGAGTCCCAGCCGCCGAGCGCCCGGATGTGGTCGGCGGTGATGTTCGCGCCGTCCTCGGTGCGGAGCAGGTTCTCCAGCAGCACCTTCAGGCTGTAGGGGAGGCGCGCGGAGCCCTCGACCTTGTCCAGCTTGAAGATCTCGTACGACTCGTCGCCCACGCGCAGCGTGCTGCGGGCGTCGAAGCTGTTCGCCGACACGACAGTCTCCTTCATCAATGTGCGCGTACTCCGCGCCGCGCCTCATCAGGCCGGGCGCCGCGTGGTGCCGCCTACGGCCCCTCGACCATCCGCTAAGGTAAGGCTTAGTTAGGTAACCCTTACCGGGTGGCGGACTGCGGTGCGCCTTCGGCATATATCTCGATGTCGAGATAACTCTAGTACATCACCGCCGGGCGGTCATGCGGGGGCGCCGCCTGTGACCACCCTCATTCGATCGAGCCACCCCCTCGGTGAAACGGGACAACCGAGACAAGCCATCAGGAATGCCGAGCGGCGCAGCTCATGGCCGGGGCGCGTCTGCCGAATCACCACCCCGCCCGACCCTTCAAGATCACCGGATGCAGAATGCCCGTATGCCGATAACAAACACGCCGAAAACGGCAGCAATCGATGATGCCGCACAAATCAGTCGTTCCCTGGCCCGCGCCTTCGACGACGACCCGATGATGCGCTCGTTCTTCCCGGACGACGCCTCGCGCCAGGCGTCACTGACCAGCTACTTCACCACGATCTTCACCCGGCAGTACGTCCACAGCAGCGTGTGCGAGCGCACCGAGTCCGCGGCGGCCTTCTGGGTGCCGCCGGAGGCGCAGGCCAAGGCCGTCCCCGACACGGAGACCATCCAGGAGCTGCTGAACATCCTCGGCGACCGGGCCGGGCTGTTCAAGGACACCGTCGAGACGGCCGCCAAGCACACGCCCGAGGAACCGCACTGGTACCTGGCATTGATCGGCGCCGACCCCGCCGCCCAGGGCACCGGACAGGGAGCCGCCCTGCTGCGTTCGGGGCTGGCCAAGGCCGATGCGGCGGGCCTGCCCGCCTATCTGGAGTCCTCCAAGGCGTCCAACCTGCCCTTCTACGAGCACTTCGGCTTCATCGTGCGCAATGAGCTGCAACTGCCGGGAGGCGGGCCGACGCTGTGGGCCATGTGGCGCGAGCCGAACCATCCGGTCAACGCCTAGACCGCCGGCCGGGGCGGGGCCCCTCCGCGACCGCCCCGGCTTCTGCGCCCCGCGGGACGGAGTGCGGCGGCAACGTCTGTGCCGTCGCCCAACGCCGGGGAACAGCGGCATTCGTGACCGACAGGGTCATCCGCGACCTCGCCGAGGTGCGCGAGACGGGATTCCCCGTCTTCGCCAGGGCCCTCACCCCCGTCCCGGGAGCCAAGAAGGCCGTCGGACCGCACAACGGCCCCGCGCGGTGCGGCGGTGCGGATGTGGACGCCGGCGACTTCGTGGTGGCAGACGAGGGGGCATCGCGGTCGCTCCCCGTACGGACGCACACCGCGCGCGGTCGCGGCGAACCGGGTGGACCATGGAACGCACGGTGCACACCGGACCCACGCATTTCTTGCGGGTCCGGCCCGCAACTGACGTGCCGACACGCCCGGGCGTCACCCGAACACCACACCCCGGCACAGGTCTCATCTCATATCTGAGATAACCTTTCGCCATGTCAGACGATTACCTCGTACGCATCGGCAAGCTCATCCGTGACGCCCGTCAGCATCGGGGCTGGACACAGAGTCAGCTCGCCGAGGCGCTCGCCACCAGCCAGAGCGCCGTGAATCGCATCGAGCGCGGCAACCAAAACATCAGTCTTGAGATGATCGCGCGCATCGGTGAGGCACTCGACAGCGAGATCGTGTCGCTCGGCTACGCCGGGCCCATGCACCTGCGGGTGGTCGGCGGTCGCCGACTCTCGGGCTCCATCGACGTCAAGACGAGCAAGAACGCGTGCGTGGCACTGCTCTGCGCCTCGCTGCTCAACAAGGGCCGTACGGTACTGCGCCGGGTGGCTCGGATCGAAGAGGTCTACCGCCTCCTGGAGGTGCTGAACTCCATAGGCGTGCGGACCCGGTGGATCAACGAGGGAACCGATCTGGAGATCGTCCCGCCGACCCGGCTCGACATGGACGCCATCGACGCGGACGCCGCCCGCCGGACCCGTTCCATCATCATGTTCCTCGGTCCGCTGCTGCACCGCATGGACCGGTTCAAGCTCCCGTACGCGGGCGGCTGCGACCTCGGTACGCGAACCATCGAGCCGCACATGATCGCGCTGCGCCGCTTCGGTCTGGAGATCGCCGCGACCGAGGGGATCTACCACGCCCAGGTCGACCACTCGGTCACCCCCGGCCGCCCCATCGTGCTGACCGAGCGCGGCGACACCGTGACCGAGAACGCGCTGCTGGCCGCCGCCCGCCACGACGGCACCACCGTCATCCGCAACGCGTCGTCCAACTACATGGTCCAGGACCTCTGCTTCTTCCTGGAGGCGCTGGGCATATCCGTGGAAGGCATCGGCACGACCACGCTGACCGTGCACGGAGTTCCGCACATCGACGTGGACGTCGACTACTCCCCGTCCGAGGACCCGGTCGAGGCGATGAGCCTCCTGGCCGCCGCCGTGGTGACGGAGTCCGAACTGACGATCCGCCGGGTACCGATCGAGTTCCTGGAGATCGAGCTCGCGGTGCTTGAGGAGATGGGCGTCGACTGCGACCGTACGACGGAGTACGCCGCCGACAACGGCCGTACCCGCCTGGTCGACCTCACCGTCCGGCCCTCCAAACTGGAGGCGCCGATCGACAAGATCCACCCCATGCCGTTCCCCGGGCTCAACATCGACAATGTGCCCTTCTTCGCGGCGATAGCCGCCTCGGCCCAGGGCCAGACCCTCATACACGACTGGGTCTACGACAACCGGGCCATCTACCTCACCGACCTGAACCGCCTCGGCGGCAGACTCCAACTCCTGGACCCGCACCGGGTACTGGTCGAGGGACCGACCCGGTGGCGCGCCGCCGAGATGATGTGCCCGCCCGCGCTGCGTCCCGCCGTGGTGGTGCTGCTCGCCATGATGGCGGCCGAGGGCACGTCCGTACTGCGCAACGTGTATGTGATCAACCGCGGTTACGAGGAGCTCGCGGAGCGCCTCAACTCCGTGGGCGCGCAGATCGAGATCTTCCGGGATATCTGAAAGCCTGCAGAAGAAACACCGTCACACCCCTCCTGACCTGCACAAATGCAAGGCGAGGAGGGGCGTGACGGAGTCCCTGGGACTTTTCTGGGACTTTGAACCAGGAACGACGGCTTACGAACACCGCCCTCTCCACATGATGAGTCATCGGCAGCACATCAAATTTGGGGGCAGCCGATCAGACTGCCAGCTCGGTGGCCTCCGCCTACGCCTCCCCGCCGCACTCCACCCGAGAGCTCAGCTCGTCGGGACCTGCCCCTGCCGTCCTTGATGCATCCAGGCGATGACGTCGAACACACGCAGGACGCCGATGTCCTCACCGATCCCCGCCTTGTTGCGGAGACGGGCCAACTGATCGTAGAAGGCACCATTGTCCGCCCGCAGAGCTGCAGGCAGCGCTGCCCAGAAGGAGTGGTCTGTCTTCGGTCGCTCAAAGAGCTGCTTGATGCGGATGTCGTAGATGGGGATGAGGTGGGGACGCTTGCGTGCCAGCAGTTTGCCTGCTACAACCGGGCCGCTACCGTCGAGCTTGCCGGGGGTACTGCTTGGTGCCAGCCAGGCGTTCCCAGAATTCCCACGCCGGTCCGCCCTCCGCTATGAGTGCATCACTTCGGGGGTCCTCCAAACGTGCGTCACGAGAGATGAGCGACAGCAGGCGCGCCCAGTGCCCGTCGGAGTCGGTCAGCAAGTTGATCGCCCCATGCGGCTCCAGGAAGACACTGAGCGTGGTGATGGCCACCAGGTCGTTGCTGTCGAAGCGGTCCTCGACGTGCTCGGCGTCCCCGCCCCCGCCCAGGCGCTCGAAGGACGCGCCGGAATAGAACAGGTCGCCGCATGAGCGTCGTCGGGTGAAGTGCTCACCCAGCAGGCTCACGGCCTTCTCGACGCCCCAGTAGATCTCTGGGATCTTCAACTCGATCACCCGAAGGCCTCAGCTCCATCTCCACCAGCGATGTGTCGCGATGGCGGGCCCGAGCTCGGGCCCGCGCCCTGCGTCTGCCCCTCTTGTACGTGGCGGCGAACTCCGTCAGCATCAGCCGGGCCCTATCGAACCGCTTGGCCTCGAACTGTGAGATCCCGCAGGCGTATTCGCCATACTGGATGAATCCGTCGGTCTTCCCGGCTAGTACTGAGACCGACTTGTTGGGCAGCGAGAGGGCCGTCGCACGGAGTTGGTGCAGCGCGTCCCTGGCCGCGTAGGAGTTACTCCCGCCGGACGGTCCGGTTCTGCTCCGATTTCCACCCGGATGCCTCGGCCTTGCCTTCCCTGCCTGCACCAAGCCCGGGGATGTCTCGTCCAGTTCGTCGCGGTCCCTGCTGGCCGAAATAGATCAATGTGATGCACGACATGGTTGACCACCGTGCTTGATCAACACATGATCCACACAGATTCTTTTAAAGAAAAACTAACCTCGGTCTTGCATGACGGCTCGTCAGCTTGGCTGACGGGCCGTTTCTGCTTGTGCGGGTCGGGTCTTCTGCCGATAGGTGTGGCGAGGGCCCGGCTGTCGCGTCGGGTGGGCGCCGGATTCCACGGCTCCGGAAGTGGTCGACTGCTCGTCGGGATGGGGCGATGTCGCTGGTCAGCCGGGGTTCGGCAGGGTGTGTAGGCGCGTGAACGCGCTGGTGATCACGTCGGTCCAGGGCCAGTGGCGGGCCAGGCGGAGGTAGCTGCGGCGGCCGGTGGTGACGACTTGGGCGGCGGCGGAGAACAGCCGCAGCCGCAGGCGCTTGGGTTCCCACCGGCGAGCGGACCCGGTCAGCGCGAGCATGGGCATCCAGGCGAGCAGGTCGAGCGCGAGCTGGACGATCTCCAGCCAGACCTGGTTCTGGGCGGCGTCGTGGAGCGGCAGGTTGCGCAGGCCGGTGTCGCGGGCGGCGCGGACGCGGTCCTCGGCGCGGGCCCGCTGGCGGTGCCGCAGCTCCAGGGCGGCGATCGGCGTGTGCTTGGTGTTGGTGGTGAAGCAGGTCAGCCGCATGCCGTCGGCGTCGGTGAAGCGCAACTGGGCGCCAGGGTGCGGTCGTTCCTTGCGGACGATCAGCCGCATCCCCGTCGGCCAGCCACTGAGGACGTCGCCAGCGAGCTCGGCAACCCAGGCGCCCTCGCGGATCTCGCCGCCGGGTTCGACGGCCGGGGTCCAGGCCGGGGCCGGGATCTTCAGCACGGCGGCGTGGATGGCATCGGTGATGGTCATCCCGACCGAGTAGGACAGCCATCGTCCGCGTGCGGTCAGCCAGTTGAGGAAGTCGTGGGTGCCGCCGGCGGAGTCGGTGCGGATCAGGGTGCGGCGTCCGCGCCGGTACTTCTTCGGCAGCTGGGCCAGGGCCACGCGGGCGGCCTCGATGTGGTCGGCGGCGGTATTGCTGCCCGCGTTGCCCGGCCGCAGCAGGCCGGCGACCGGTTCTCCGGAGCCGCCGGGGCCGTGGTCGACGAACGCGAACAGCGGGTGGTGGCCGAACGTCTTCTTCCAGGTCTTGGCGGCGTGCTCCTTCTCGGAGTGCGCGAGGACCAGCACTCCGTCGATGTCCACGATCACCTCGCCGCCCGCGTCCGGGGCCGCCTCGCCGGCCAACTTCCAGACCCGACAGCGGACGTCGGCTCGTGCCCGGCGGATCGCCGCCAGTGCACGGGGTCCGGCCGAGGCGAGGGTGTCGACCAGACGGGAGACCGTCGGGTCGGAGGCCACCGGTCCGAACACGGCGGGCTCGGCCCGCAGCATCGCGACATCGGACAGGCAGTCCCCGCCCAGGGCCACCGCAAGCGCGACGTCCAGCAGGATCTTGCCCGGGTCATGGACCGCGCGCGCCTTGCGCCACGGCCCCAGAGCCGTCGACATCGCCACCTCGAGCCCACTCTTGCGGGCGGTCTCGACCAGCAGCACGGCGCCGGACTGCGAAACCACCCCGCGACCACCGCCCTCGACGCGGACACGCGGGTACGACCCGCTACGCTTACTCACCTGGAAAGTGCCTCCGACCGGGGCGGGAACAGGGACCTAGACAATCCTCATTCTCGCTGGTCAGAGGCCCTTTCTGCTTTTCTGACCACCTGTCGGACAGCTGGCCTTATGAAAGCCCGAGGCTAAGGGGATGGGTGGGGCGTGTTTACTCAGGGACGGGGGCACAGCTGGCGTCAGGCGGTGCGAAGTTGGGCCGTAGCCGTCGCACTTCTGGGGAGTGCGATTCCGGTGGTCGGGGTCGGAGCGACTCCGGCAACAGCCCATGACGGAGTGGCCCCGACAGCGGTCGACGGGACTCTTGAGTCGAAGGCCAGTGTTCTCGCGGGGGAGACCGGTCAGCGAGTGGCTGTGGATGGGGCGACTACCGAATCGACCCAGGTCTTCGCCAACCCGGACGGCACCTTCACGCAGGAAATGAACGCGGCTCCGGTCCGTGCCCGGAGGGACGACGGTACCTGGGCACCCATCGACACCACCCTCGTTCGCGAGACCAACGGCTCTGTGCGGGCGAAGAACACGACAGCTGGTCTCACTTTCTCCGGCGGCGGCAGCGGGGATGGACTGGTCACGCTGAAGGACAAGGGACACGAGCTGCGGCTCGGCTGGCCCACTGCGCTCCCGGAGCCCCAACTCGACGGCGACGCCGTCACGTATGCCGGAGTCCTCCCGGACGTCGATCTGAAACTGACTGCGCTGAGCTCCGGCTACACCTCGGTGCTCGTGGTCAAGACCGCGGAGGCTGCAAAGAATCCGGCGCTCGAGACGATCAGAATGAGCGTCTCCGGCACTGGTCTGGACATCGCCCCGACAGCCGATGGCGGTTTCGTCGCCCGCGACGGCGATGGCTCCCCGGTCTTCGAGAGCCCGGCAGGGCGGATGTGGGACTCGGCCGGTGACACCCCGGCAGCGGGCATCACCACGCAACTCGACCGCACCGTTTCAGCAGAGCCCAAGGGCGAATCGCAGGCGAAGGAGGCAGGCCCATTGCCTGCCGCCGGGGGTGAGCCTGGGCCTTCGGAGGGCCCCGGCAGCGGTGACGCGGCGGCCGAGCTCCCGCTCAAGGTCGTCGGCACCACTCTGGAGATCACCCCTGATCCGGCCCTGCTCCGCGGCGAGGACACCGTCTTCCCGCTCTACATCGATCCGCCGACCAAGGGCATCGCGCTGGGCGACTGGACGGCCCTGGCTTCCAACGGCACCAAGTACTGGGAGTTCGACGGGGACAAGGGCGTGGGGCGCTGCTCCAATTACGCCCTCTACCTCTGCTCTAGCAGCCCGTACACCCAGCGCATGTACTTCGAGTACCCGCTCTCGTCGATCCACGGCAAGAAGATCCTGGACGCGACGCTGGAGGTATATCAGCTGTGGACGTTCACCTGTGATCCGCACTGGTACGACCTGAGCCACGTCAACAAGGGCATTTCCTCCAGCACCACCTGGTCGACCCGCCCCGCCGCGGACGACCTGATGGGCGACCGGAACGTGGCCTACGGCCGGGGCAGCCTGTGCGACCCGTCGCAGCCGGCGAACTGGGTGCGCTTCAGCGACAACGTGGGCGAGGAGACGAACGAGAATCTGACGACGACCCTCGCGTCCCACGCCGCCAACAAGTCGGCGCAGATCACCTTCTCGCTGACCGCACACGACGAGTCCGACGCCGCCGCCTGGGCGCGGTTCCGCAACGACGCGAAGCTGTCGGTGACCTACGTCTCCTACCCGGACAAGCCGACCTCGTACGGCGTCCAGCAGGGCACCACCGGGCGGGCCTGCAACGCCTCCACGCTGCCCTTCGCCACCAGCGACACCACGCCGAAGATGCTGGCCACGGTGCAGTCGGCGGACGGCGCCAACGCTCAGGTGCGCGCCCTGTTCGAGGTGTGGAAGGCCGACGGCTCCAGCCGTGCCTGGTACGCGGCCTCGCCGGACGGCGCCTGGGTTGCCGACAACGCCCCCCGCGACGCGACCTCCAGCGCGCTGCCGGCACAGACGGACTACCGGATGCGGGTCAAGACGCAGGCGTACTACAAGACGGACCGGGGAGCCACCGGTGTCCTGGATTCGTCCTGGTCGTCCTGGTGCTACTTCCGGGTCGACACCGATTCGCCGCCACCTCCGGTGGTGACCAGCGCGGACGGCGTCTACAAGCCGGCCGAGACCGATCCGGCCGCCGGCGGGGTAGGCACGTCCGGCAAGTTCACCTTCACTCCCGCGGACACCAACCCCACCACGCCCGGCATCCAGTCGGACGTCGTCAGCTACAAGTGGAAGCTGAACAGCGGCGTAGTCTCCGCCCCGATCACCGTCGCCAAGGGCGCCGCCACCACCCAGACGATCACACCGAACCAGGCTGGTGAGAACACCATCCAGGTCTGGGGCTTCGACGCGGCCGGACACAGCTCGCTCACCGGCTATTACAGCTTCCTGGTGAAGGGCGCCGAGAAGCCTGCGGGGATCTGGCACCTGGACAACGCCCTCACCGACGCCACCACCGCCACCCAGCACCCGTTGACCTCCTCGGGGGCCACCTGGGACACCCTGGCCCGCAGCGGCTCCGGCGCGGCGAAGCTCAACGGCACAAGCGCCTACCTCTCCACCCCCGGCGCGGTGCTCGACACCACCAAGTCCTTCACCGTCTCGGCCTGGGCGCGCCTGGAGAAGAAGGACGTCAACTACACCGTTCTGTCCCAGGCGGGAACGAACGCCTCCGGGTTCCAGCTGTACTACTCCACGGCCGCCAACGCCTGGATCTTCAACCGGCACCAGACAGACGTCTCAAGTCCGGAGATCACTCGCTCGATCGGAGCGAAACCGCCGGTTCTGAATGCCTGGACCCATCTTGCCGGCGTCTACAACGCGGCGTCGCAGACGATCCAGCTCTACGTCAACGGCGTCCCGCAGGGCGAGCCGGTGCCGTTCACGGTGACCCCGTGGAAGGCGTCCGGCGGACTGCAGGTCGGCCGCCTGTGGGCCTCGGCGACCGGCAAGGAGAATTTCGCCGGCACCATCGACGAGGTCAAGGTGTGGTCTCGCACGCTGGCGGACACCGAGGTCGCCCATGACGCCTGGCTGGAGGACGAGGACATCAGCGACGGCACCGCCGGTGACCCGGTCCCGGCGCTCGTCGCCAAGTGGGACGCCACCGACATGGCCAACGCCGCCGGCACCACGGTGAAGGACACCAGCGGCTTCGGCCGGAACTTGACACTCAACGGGGCCGCGCTCACCCAGTTCACCACCGGAGACCCGGATATCGGCGAAGAGGTCACGACCACGCAGTCGATGACGCTGAACGGCACCAGCGCCTATGCCACCGCCGCCGGCCCGCTCCTCGACGACTCCGGTTCGTTCACCGCGACCGCCTGGGTCACGCTGGACCCGGCCAAGCTCGCCGACACCACCAAGTCCTACGCGGTGCAGGTGTTCGGCCAGTCGGGGACGAGCCAGTCCTCTTGGGGTGTCTGGTACGAGCAGCCGGCCGGAAGCACCCAGGGACGGTGGACGTTCGGCCGCCCCGACAAGGACGGCACCGGAGCCGCCTGGACCGAGAGCGAATCCACCGCATTCACCACCGCTCAGCTGGGAGTGCCCGTCATGCTGACAGTCGTCTACGACGCCCAGACCGCAGCCGACCCCGAGGACACCTCCAAACTCGGCGCGCTCAGGCTGTACGTCGACAGCGCCCTGATGGGCGACGAGGACGGCGTGCCGTACTCCACTGCCTGGCAGGGCGCCGGAACGTTCGAGATCGGCCGGGCGAAGATCAACGGCGCCGCCGCGCGCTACTTCCCCGGAAAGATCGACAGCGTCCGCGTCTGGGCCGGAGCCACCTCCACCGACACCATCGCCAACCGGCACAACATCGAGCAGCGGTAGAAGCGGGGACGGTCGGAGTGCTCGCGCTACTGCGCGATCTTCGACCAGTTCAGGCCCGGGTGCTGCTGATACCGGCGCCCGGGCCGTCTCGCACTTCTCCAAGCTCCCGTAGCACGCGCGTCTTGACGGGCGCGCGCCAAAGGCAGCGCTCGCGGCGCCGATGCCATTGCCGGAGCGTTTCCCGCCCACCATTGAACACGGAGAGTAACTGTGTCCTCGCCCCCCTTCCGTAAGCGCTTGCCAGGGGCCGTCATACGCCGCTGGCTCGGCCGCGGAGCCCTCGTCGTCTCCCTCTCTGTCCTTCCGCAAGTTGTGATCCCCTCGGGGTACGACTTCGCCGCCCAGGCCCAGACCGCGACAGCCCGAAAGCAGTTGGAGGACCGGCCTAAGGCGAAGATCGACAAGGTAGGCAGGTTCAAGCCCGGCGCGTCCAAGGCCCCGAAGAACAAGGCCGCCTCCGCCTCGGACAAGACCCGTGAACGGCTGAAGAAAACCGCATGGCCGAAGGCCGGGAAAGCCACCGCCGAGGTCGAGGCGACCGGCAAGGCCCCTGTCACCGTCGGCGGGCTCGACGTGGAGCTGGCCCAGGAACCCGCAGCCCCGGCACCCAAACTGGCGAAGAGCAAGACGAAGGCGAAGGCCACCGGTCCGGCCGACGAGGTGGCGCTCAGCGTCCACTCCCAGTCGGCCGCGAAGAAGGCGGGCGTCAACGGCGTCCTGCTCACCATCGACCCGGCGGAAACCGCATCCGGAGACCCCGCCCGCGACACCGACAATCTCCGGATCTCCCTGGACTACTCCACCTTCAACGACGTCTACGGCGGCAACTACGGCCCCCGTCTACGCCTGGTGAAGCTCCCGGCGTGTGCGCTCACCACCCCGGAGAGGAAGTCCTGCCGCACCCAGACCCCAGTCGCAAACGCGGACAACGACGCAGAGTCCCAGACCCTGACGGGCACTGTCTCCGCCCGCACCCTCGCAGTCGGCGCCCCGGTGCTGCTGGCGGCGGCGGCAGACAGTTCGGGCGGCGGAGGCGACTACGCCTCCACCCCGCTGTCCCCGACAGCGACCTGGGAGGCCGGTGGCAGTACGGGTGACTTCACCTGGAACTACCCGCTGCGGGTTCCCCCGGCGACGGCCGGCCCGTCCCCGAACCTGTCCATCTCTTACAACTCGGCCTCGGTGGACGGCCGCACGGCCGGGGAGAACAATCAGACCTCGGTGGTCGGCGAGGGCTTCTCGATCACCGAGTCCTACATTGAGCGCAAGTACGGCTCCTGCAAGGACGACGGCCAGGCTGGCAAGGGCGACCTGTGCTGGAAGTACGCCAACGCCACCCTGGTCCTCAACGGCAAGGCCGTCGAACTGGTCAACCCCTGCGCCGACAAGGCGTCCTGCGACACCGCAGCCCTGTCCCAGGCGTCCGGCGGCACCTGGAAGGCGAAGAACGAGGACGGCACCCGCGTCGAGCACCTGACTGGCGCCACCGGTAACGGCGACGACAACACCGAGTACTGGAAGGTCACGGACGCGTCCGGCACCCAGTACTTCTTCGGTAAGCACCGGATGCCCGGCTGGAGCGACAAGGGCACCACCGCCACTACCGACGACGACCCCGTCACCAACTCCGTGTGGACCGTCCCGGTCTTCGGCGACGACTCCGGAGAGCCCTGCTACAAGTCCACCGGCTTCGCCGACTCCTCCTGCAACCAGGCATGGCGCTGGAACCTGGACTACGTCGTGGACACCCACGACAACGCCTCCACCTACTGGTACAGCAAGGAGACGAACTACTACTCCAAGAACGCCGACACCACTGTCAACGGCACCGGCTACACCCGAGGCGGCTACCTCGACCGCATCGACTACGGCCTGCGCAGCGACCTGATCTACTCCAAGCCCGCCGCCCAGCAGGTCAGCTTCACCTACGCCGAACGCTGCGTCACCTCGGGTGGCTGCTCCAGCCTGACGGCGGACACCAAGGCCAACTGGCCCGACGTGCCATTTGACATGATCTGCGCGTCGGGCACCAAGTGCACCACCCAGATCGGCCCGGCCTTCTTCACCCGCAAGCGCCTCACCGACATCACCACCTCCGTGTGGACCGGCACCGGCACCACCCGCCGGGACGTGGACACCTGGCACCTGGACCAAAACTTTCCCGACACGGGCGACGCCTCCTCGGCGAGTCTGTGGCTGAAGTCCATCCAGAACACCGGCAAGGCCAACACCACCGCAGCCGCCATGCCGCCGGTCACCTTCGACGGCATGCAACTGCCCAACCACGTCGAGGGCAGCGGCCCGGACACCCTGCGCTACATCAAATGGCGCGTGCGCAAAATCAAGTCCGAGACCGGCTCCACCCTCACCGCCAACTACTCCGACCCTGACTGCATCTGGGGCTCGAGCATGCCAGCGGACATCGACAAGAACATCCGCCGCTGCTTCCCGGTCAAGTGGTCCCAGTCCGGGGCAACCCCGGTCACCGACTGGTTCCACAAGTACGTGGTCACCTCCGTCTTCCAGGACGACCCATACGGCCACGGCGACACCGGCGAGAAGTACTACGACTACCAGGGCGGCGCCGGCTGGGCCTACGCCGACGACGAGGGCCTGACGAAGGCCTCCAACCGCACCTGGTCGCAGTGGCGCGGCTATGGCAAGGTCGTGGAAACCTCCGGCGACTCCGAGGGCCCGCGCAGCAAGAAGGTAACGCTCTACATGCGCGGCCTGAACGGCGAGAAGAAACTCGACGGCACCGCACGCATGGAAAAGGTCACCGACTCCACCGGCACCGCTATCGACGACTCCCGCCAGTACGCCGGCTTCGTCCGCGAGACCATCGCCTACAACGGCACCGAAGAAGTCAGCGGCACCATCAACAACCCCTGGTCCCACAAGACCGGCAGCCATGCCTACAGCTGGGGCACCACCGACTCCTGGATCGTCCAGGCCGACGAGACCACAACCCGCACCAAGACCTCCACCGGCACCCGCACGGTCAAGCAGAAGACCACGTACGACACCACGTACGGCATGCCGATGACCGTGGAGGACAGTGGCGACACCGCCAGGACCGGCGACGAGGTTTGCACGCGGACCAACTACGCCCGCAACACGACGGCCTGGCTGGTGGCCGCTGTCAGCCGCGTCGAGGTGTACTCCGCCTCCTGCGAGCAGACTCCAGCGATCCCCGGGGACGTCATCTCCGACGTCACCACGGCCTACGACAACCAGGCGGCCGGTGTGGCGCCCACCAAGGGCGAGATCACGGCCTCATACCGCGTGGCCAGTTACGGTGCGGTCGACAAGAAGCCCGTCTACCAGCAGGTCTCCGGCTCCACCTACGACAAGCTGGGCCGCCCGCTCACTGCGACCAACGCCCTCAACCGCACGGTCAGAACCACCTACGTCCCCGATGACACCGGTTACGGCCCGCTGACGTCCAAGACCGACATCGACCCCAAGCTCTACACCTCCACCACCGAGGTGGACCCGGCCTGGGGCACGGCCACCAAGACCACCGACGCCAACCTCAATGTCACCGAGTGGTCCTTCGACGCGCTTGGCCGCCTGCGGTCGGTCTGGAAGCCGGACCGTTCCCACGCGCTCGGTGACGCAGCCAGCATCGTCTACGCCTACAGCATCAACAACGACAAGGAGACTTGGGTCCGCACCGACGCCCTCAAGGCCGACGGAAAGACCTACAACAACTCCTACGAGATCCTCGACAGCCTGCTGCGGTCCCGCCAGAAGCAGGTCCCCGCGCCCAACGGCGGCCGGGTGATTTCCGAAACCCTCTACGACGACCGCGGCCTGGCATACATCTCCAACAGCCAGATCCACGACAACAACGCCCCCTCAGGCACCCTGGCCAACACCTACCCCGGCTCCACCCCGGCCTCCACCGAGACGGTCTTCGACGCCGCCGGCCGCGCCACCGAATCGATCTTCCGGGTCTACGACCAGGAGAAGTGGCGCACCAAGACCGAGTACCAGGGCGACCGCACCGCCGTCACCGCCGCCGCGGGCGGCACCGGCACCCTGCATATCACCGACGCCCGCGGCCGGCTCATCGAGCGCCGTGAGTACGGCGGCCCGGCCCCGACCGGCACCGACTACACCCGCACGCTCTTCGAGCACGACGCGTCCAGCCGGCTGACGAAGATGACGGGTCCGGACAACGCCGTCTGGTCCTACGACTACGACCTGCGCGGCCGCAAGACCACCTCCACCGACCCCGACAAGGGCACCGTCTACACCACCTACAACGAAGCCGACCAGCCGGTGACCACCACCACGACCCTGAACCAGGTCCCCCGCACCCTGATCACCGACTACGACGAGCTCGGCCGCAAGATCGGCACCTGGGACGGGGTGAAGGACAACGCCCACCAGCTGACCAAGTTCACCTACGACTCCCTGGCCAAGGGCAAGCCGACAGCGTCGATCCGCTACGTCGGAGGCACCACCGGCAAGATCTACTCCCAGGTCGCAACCGGCTACGACGCGCTCGGCCGCCCCAAGGGCACCAAAACCGTCATCGCCGCCACCGACCCCCTGGTGGACACTGCTGGCGCGCCACAGACGTTCACCACCTCCACCACCTACAACATCGACGGCACCGTCCAGTCCACCTCGCTCCCCGCGGTAGCCGGTCTTCCCGCCGAGACCGTGACCAACAGCTACAACGCCCTCGGCATGCTCACCGGCACCGACGGCATGACCGACTACGTCCAGAACATCGGCTACTCCCCGTACGGCGAGATCGAGGAGACCCGCCTGGGCACCTCCACCGATGCCAAGCAGCTCCAGATCCTCAACCGCTACGAGGACGGCACCCGCCGCCTGGCCAACACCCACACCGTCGACCAGACCAACACCGGCTACACCAGCGACGCCAACTACGTCTACGACGCCTCTGGCAACGTCAAGTCGATCACCGACAACGCCAACGGCAAGGACACCCAGTGCTTCGCCTATGACGGCTACCGCCGTCTGACCGAAGCGTGGACGCCGTCCTCCAACGACTGCACCACCGCCCGCGCGGCGTCCGCCCTCGGCGGGCCGGCCCCGTACTGGACCAGCTGGACCTACAAGCCCGGCGGCCTGCGCGACACCCAGACCGAGCACAAAGCCACCGGCGACACCAATACCGGCTACGGCTACCCCGCTGTCAACGCCTCCGGCACCGGACAGCCCCACACCCTGACCTCCGTCACCGTCAACGGCGGCACCGCCAAGACCTACACCTACGACGAGCAGGGCAACACCACAAAGCGCTACGGCCCCACTGGCACCGCGCAGAGTCTCACCTGGGACATCGAAGGAGAACTCACCCGACTCACCGAAGGCGCCAAGAGCACCGACTACCTCTACGACGCCAACGGCGAACTCCTGATACGCCGCGGCCCCGTCAAGACCGTCCTCTATCTGGGAGGTCAGGAACTCCACTACGACACGGCCGCCAAGAAGTTCACCGCCCAGCGTTACTACCCGGCCGGTGATGCCACCGCCGTCCGCACCGAGACCAGCCTGTCCTGGATGGTCGACGACCACCACGGCACCGCTTCGATGACAGTGGACGCCACCACCCAGGCCGTCACCCGCCGCTACACCAAGCCCTTCGGCGAAAGCCGTGGCACCGCACCGTCGGCCTGGCCCGATGACAAGGGATTCCTCGGCAAGCCCGCCGACGCCGACACCGGACTCACCCACGTCGGCGCCCGCGAATACGACCCGGCCACTGGACGTTTCCTCTCCGTCGACCCGGTCCTTGCCCCCGACGACCATGAGTCCCTCAACGGCTACGCCTACGCCAACAACACCCCCGTCACCCTGGCCGACCCCACCGGCCTCCGCCCAGACGGAGCGTGTGGCGGCGCATCAAGCTCCTGCGGCGGTGGCACCGAAACCTGGACGCTCAACGACAACGGGGGCTGGGACTGGAGCTACACCCAGACCTACACCAGCAAGGGCACATCTGGGGGCTCAAGCGGCACCTTCACCGCGGTAGTCACCCAGACTCAGAACAGCACGACGGCCAAGATCACCTTCAAGAAGGGGCCAAACCCCAAGCCGGAACGCAAGGAGGGGAAGGAGAAGGTCCTGGACCTCAATGCCCAGGAACTGGTCACGCTCTGGGCGATGGGCGGGCCGCCCGAGGTCACGCTTCCCCCGGACGGCGAATTCGTCAGGCAGCTTCGCACGGAGACCCACTTCAGATCGTTTCTCAGCAAGATTCGGGGCCTGATCAAAGACGGTGTTTACACGCAAAAGGGGAGGTTCGACAAGTCTCACGTGAAGCGGACCACCGGCGAGAAGCTCTGGGAGGTGCTCACGGACTTCACCGGGTTTTTCACCGAGGGAATCTACGGCGGCAGCCCCGCGAGCATGGCGCTCGGTTCCTACAACCTCTCCTACGAACTGCTCGGGGTGTCCTGCCAGCCGGCCAAGACAGATTCGGAGTGGGATCACGGAGCACGGGTCGGCCAGGTGCGGGTATCGGTGTCCAACCGCATGACGGTAGCCTCGGCTCTTCGCAACCCGACGGACGACGGGTACAAGAACGGAAGCTCTAACCCGATCGCGAAGGCAGGCTCTGACGGCGTCAAACGGATCTGGCCCGACGGTCAGAAGGACATCACTGTGAGGATCAACTGGATCGAGGAAGTCTATGTGCCGTACTAGGCGAAGCCGACGGGCACTCTTCGCCGCCGTCGTCTCCACCGTCCTCGTCACCGGCGTGTCCGCCTGCGAAAAGGAGGAAGGGTATCCCGTCCCGAAGGAAGGTGAGGTCGTCGGCTCCTGGAGCAACCCCGGAGGAGACTGGATCAACTTCAAGAAGGGCGGGAAGGGAACCATCTCCGCAGGGGCGCAGCTTCAGCTGAGCGAACTGATGGAGAAAACCGACACCAAGGATGTGTGCGAGTTCTCCTGGGGCATGGACACCGTGCCTGCAGGGGGCGACAAGTGGGTTTCCGTCAACTTCGCGGCCGGGCAGTGCGGGTTCTCTGGGCCGGGCGAATTCGGTCTCTATTGTTACGAGGATTCCGGGGAACTGCGCCTGTCACCGGCGGTAGAATTCCCGAAATCAGAAGAGATCTATTCACGCTCGAATACGACACCATAGAGAATCTCCGGTAACCGGGAATCCGTAAGGCACAGTATGGCCTCTCCAATATTTTGGAGGGGCCATACTTTTGGTTGGCGTGAATCCCGGAGAGGAAGGGGCTCTACGCATATCGAATCTGCTGCGACGAACTAACCGAGGGGGATAAGGGGATAGACCCAAGTGTCCCCGTGATCAAATGAGGCTTCGGTGAACGTAGACAGAGCCAAATGTGGGACGCTAGATCACGTATATCTGAGCTACTTCCGAGATAGAGGCATCACTGGATGTAAGGCCGACTGGCGTCAAGTCGCTCGCGACGGCTGGTTCGGAATTGTCGTCTGGATCCTTGCCGTCATCCTGGAACTGGCCTTCGCAGGTCTAGGTTGGTTCTTTCTTTGCGCTCTGCCTACACTTGACGGTTTCTGTCTCAGCCTTCCGCTCGCGGGCGACGCGGCCAAGCAGCTCGACAACATAATCGACGCAATCAAGCTCGCGAACAAGATCCCCACCTCGCCATTCTCCGCCAAGATCGACAATTGCGCCGAGCGCTTGACGATGAAGGACCTCATTGGGGCGGCACGGGAGTTGAAGGGAGAGGTAGTTAAGCGGAAGGCGAGCGGTGTCCCCTGGGATCATGTCGACGAAGCTCACAACGCCCAGGGGTTCCTACTCAATCAAATCGCAGCCATCAACAGGAAACTGGCCCATCCTGGGACGGATGCCGCCATGCGAAACCTTTTCGTCGCCGACCTGGGCGCGCCAGCAGAATGCTGAATTTATCCGAGCAATTCGTCCCCAGAACCAAGTGAGTGGAGCATGATACTGAACTTGATTGGGCGATGTCGGGCCGTTCGCCTGACATCGGCTGAGTCGGGTCGGTAGCTGTGTGGTGTGAGATACGCGCAGGGCGGCGGTTTGACCGATGCCAAGAGGGCTGCAAGAGAGCGGATCCGGCCGGAAGCGGTCGGTCGCTTCGAGAACGGCGCGAAGAACCGGGAGATCGCGGCCGCGCTGCGGGTGAGCGAGCGGTCGGTGGAGCGCTGGCGCCGTCAGTGGCGTGAGCGGGGTGAAGAGGGTGTCCGGTCGAAGGGATCGCCAGGGCGTCCGAGGCTTTCGGCTGACCAAATTGCCCAACTGGAGCGGGAGTTGGAGCGCGGCCCTCTCGCTCATGGCTGGGCTGACCAGCGGTGGACACTGGCCCGGGTGAAGACTCTGATCGGACGGCTGTTCCACGTCGGCTACACGGTGGAGGGGACATGGCGGCTGCTGAAGCGCCATGGCTGGTCGTGGCAGCAGCCGGCCCGCCGGGCGATCGAACGTGACGACGGAGCTGTGGAGTTGCGGGGGGTTGGATGAGGTCGGCTGGTTGCGTGCCGGCTGTCGGGCTACGGGCCCGGCCGGCTCGGTCTCGGCACCCCGGGCCTGGAGGTCTACCCCGCCGCTGCCTGCTCTTCCGTGACGGCGCCGTGCCCACAGCGTGCCCTTAAAAGGGCACAACAACAGTCAACAGCAGTGCGAATGCGCTTTCGCGGGCTGCCGCTAAGTCACATAAGCGCAGGTCAACAGCGACGTGACCTTCCAAGCGCCGTCGCTTCCAAGCTCTTGGCGTCGACGGAGCGGGCCTGATACCCGATCATTCTGGCTAGCCTGGTCGCGTGATCGTCTATCCCCTGTGGCACGTAGGCCGCCAGAACGAAGCCGGGCCTGACGGGGTAACCGTACACATCGACGAGGACGGCGTCTTCATCGATGAGCAGGACAGTGACGACGTCAAGCTGCTGGGCATCTACTCGGCGAAAGAGAAGGCCGAGGAACGCATCGTCCGCGCTCGCCTCCTACCGGGCTTCCGGGACGAGCTCAAGTGCTTCATCATCGACCCCTACCTCCTGGACGATGACACTTGGGAGGACGGCTTCGCACGCATCCCCCACGGGGAGTAGCCCATCTCGAACACGCGGCGTATCCATGGGGTACCCGTCGGCGCGGGTACCGCAGTGCCGCCAGCCTCGGTAGCCTCCGCGTGCCCCCGCCACCGCGCCTGACATGCAGAAGGCCATGGTCGCGCAGGGCATAGGTCGACCACCTCTCCCCGGCATCCCGGCCGCGGGATCTTCACCAGCGGCGACCCGTTCGAGAAATGCGCGTTGCCGATCGCTCAAGGCAGAGATCGCCGATGCACGAACATCAGCCCACACCGCACCCGCACGCCCTGTATAGAGTCGAAAGAATGACCAAAGGTAGCGGGAGTTCCCTGGGACTTTTCTGGGACTTCCGGCCTCATCAACGGGCATGACCGTGAAACAGCCAAAATACCATCCCCGCAGGTCAGCACCCCACAACCACCCATCGCGGCAGGTCACGGGGCCGCCTGGTCTCTTCCGGGATATCTGAGAGCCCAGCGCTGTAATGCCGTCGCACCTGATCAACCTGCCGAAATGCAAGCAGGAAACGAGGTGCGACGACACACCGCGGCCGCCCCCGCGCTCAGGTGTCCAGGTGATCCACGAAGATACCGATGAGTATGCGACCGCCGAGGCGGGGCTCGGGCAGACTGAAGTGGACGCGGTTGCGGTGCCGTTCTTTCTTGCCGTGCCACTCGCAGTGGTAGGTCTCGCCCTCGTGGTCGACGTCCCGCTGCTTCATGATCGCGGGTTTGGACCGGGTGTTGGGGCTCTCGGGAGACAGGTCCAGGCCGAAGCGCCCCAGCTCCGCCTGCACCTGGTGCGGCTGCCCCGAGTGCAGGGCCATGGCGTCGGCGAAGTGGTCGTGCACCACGCTCAGGAGCCGTGCGACCCAGTCGCGCATCTCCGGATAGGTGCCGTCGAACTTGCGGAAGGAGAGGGAGTCGGCGAAGACCAGCCCCGGGAAGCTCCGGCGGGCGTGGTCGAAGAAGTTCTGCTCCGTGATGTTCTCCCGCTCGAAGAGGGAACGCCAGAACTCGGAAAGTGCGGGGGCC
Source organism: Streptomyces sp. NPDC006510 (assembly GCF_040611955.1). Lineage (NCBI taxonomy): Bacteria > Bacillati > Actinomycetota > Actinomycetes > Kitasatosporales > Streptomycetaceae > Streptomyces > Streptomyces sp. NPDC006510. The sequence goes on from NZ_JBEXPH010000007.1 coordinate 77,800, forward strand.
TCGACGAGGTGGAATACCTCCTCGGCCATCGGCTCACCCGTCGCCCCGCCGACGGCGGAGACCGGAAGCCAGCCGCGGCGGTCTTCGGCGGGGAAGACCAGGCATGCGACGTGGCGCTTCTGCCGCGCCTGCCACCAGGCGTAGCAGAGGGACCAGGCGAGGTCCCGGTCGGTGCCCGCCACTTCGACGCGGTCGGGCAGGCCGGGGAGGTCCGTGTCCCAGGTGGGGCAGCGGTCCATGAGTCTGACCATCCTCAACCGTGCGTCCCGCCCGGCCCGCGGCGCCTCCCCCTCGTACAGCACGTCGTAGACCGCTCGGTCGTCCGCGCACTCCACATCCCACCAGAACGGCGAGACGGCAACCGTCTGCTCTTCGGATAACTCCTCCAGCGTGTCGCTGAAATCGTCCAGCAGGTCCGTCAACCGCTCCTCCGCCAGCCCCCGGAAGTCGAAGGACGACTCGTCCACGACGATCCGGTACGGCTCACCGCCCCCTGCGCCTCGCACGTGCCAACCTCCCCAGGTCCTGCTCGATCTGGTCGAAGAAGCCCCGCGGCCACTCGGTCAGTTCGCCCTTGGCGGTGAACTCAATGGACACGGAACCGGCTTCCTCCTCGCCGAAGTAGTGCACGACCGCGTCCTCGGGCCGCAGGCTCTGCTCCTCCGCCACGGCCAGCCGGGCGCCGTTGAGGACGTGGTCACTGTGCGTCTCCACGATCACCTGGGCACCGGTCCCCGCGACCCGGGCGAGGAAGCGGCCCAGCTTGGACTGGCCGCCGGGGTGGAGGTGCGCCTCCGGGTTCTCGACAATCAACAGGTCCCCGGGACCGGCGAGAAGACCCGCGACGATCACAGGCAGGGCGTAGGAGAACCCGAAGCCCATGTTGGCCGGGCGGATCGGCTCGCTCAGCAGGCCCGGCTCCTGGAAGCGGATGGTGCTTGCCGTGATCCCGGGCGGCCACTGTGCGGTGATCTTGATGGGGCGGATGATGTCGGAGGCCCAGGTCTCCACCTGTGTGCGCAGGGTAGTGACGTTGTGCGTGCTCCAGGTCGATGGGTGGAGCAGCGGCTCGGACACCGCCCGGGTCTCATGCAGGGCGAGCACTTGCGCGGTGTATTCCCCTTGCACGCCAACTCCGAGGAGATCGGGATGCTCGGCGGAGACGCCCAGCTGATCACGGGGCCCGAGACGCTCGGCGCACAGATAGGTGAACGCGCTTCCCCTGCCGCACAGTGCCGCCGGCGGCCGACCGCCCTCGTCGGCAACCCGCAGGTAGAGCGCCTGCTCGTCGGGGACCGTGAATCGGTGCACGCTCGGCGACTCCGCATGGTCGCCGACGATCTCGATCTCGATGGTGGAGTCGGGGGCGTCCGGGTGAAGGACTTCGTGTGCCTCGCCCAGGGCGAGTCCGTACGGGCCGTTGAGCTGCACCACCTGGCCGGCCGGTGCGTCCACGAGCTGCCGGGCCAGCAGCAGGCTCTGGATGGCGGTGCTCTTTCCGGTGCCGTTGAGTCCGGTGAGCACGGTGAGGGGACGCAGGCCGAAGGACTCGTCGGCGAAGCGTTTGAAGTACCGGACGCGCAGGTCGGTGATCATCTACCGACCCTCCGCGATCCGGGCAGTGGCCTCGAACCGGTACATCACCCGGCGGACATCGCCCGTGGAGGAGGTGATGGCCTCCAAGTAACGATAGTCGTGTGTCATCAGCTCGCGTGCGAAGGCGACGATCTCTTCGCGGCGCCGCTCAAGGTCCGCGGCCTCGTGCTCGGCGAGGGTGATCGACCAGGCCTCGAAGAGTGCCCGGTTGATCGGGTTCCGGCCGGACTGACGCAGCGGCCACTTGCGGAACGCCTGGTCACCAAAGACCAGACGGGCATTCACCATGGCCTTGCGGAAGGCCGTCATGAGGTCTTCGACCCTGGCCCGGGTGACGTCCTTCTCGTTGTCCAGCATGGTGGTGGTGCGCTGGAGGAAGGGGTCCATCGCAGCGTACTTCGCGTAGCCGTCCGCGCCCATCAGCCAGAACGCGGCAAAGCGCAGGGCCATCTCCCGGTCGTTCATCCGGATATGACCACCCATGTCGTTGGTCGCCGCGTTGAACTCCGCCGTGGAGGTCATCTCCCGCAGGATGGTCCGGCTGCGGTCCTTGCTCATGCAGTGCCGGATCTCCTGAGCGTTCAGGGGCGTACCGCCCGTGTTGATGCGCTTGAAGATGTCGTACATGACGTCCGACGGAGTCGTCGGGTCGATGACGTTGGTGACGATCTGAGTGTTGTAGATGCGCCTCTTCCATGGGGCAGGGAGGTCCTCGAAGCGCTTCCCCTCCACCGCGCTCTGCAGGTACTCCAGGCCCTTCAGCGCGAATCCCAGCTCCTCTCCCCCGCGCACGAAGTCGCGGATGGTCGACAGGCGCTGGAGGCCGTCGACCACGCGCATGAGCCCGTCCGTGTCCTCGGCGAAGTAGAAGGCGGGGAGGGGGATCTGCAGGAGTACGGACTCGATGAGCCTCGACTTCTGCACCGGCTTCCACACCTGGCCGCGCTGGAAGTCCGGGGCCAGTTCCAGCGAATCGTCCTCGATCATGTCCAAGACGTTGCGCAACGAGAACTGTTTGGTGTTGACCCGGATCTGCTCCGGGTTCCACGGCCGCTCGATCTCCGGGGGCGCGTCCTCGGTTTCCGTCTCCGCCTCGACTCCGGTGCCCGTGTCGAGGAAGTGCTCCTCCGTGATCTTTGGCGGCTGGGGGGTGTCCGAGGTCGTCATGGGACGATCGTAGCCGGGCAGTCGGTGCCTGCCAGGGGCCTTACCTGCCCAGAGAGAGCTGGGGTTGTGGAGCCCACCTCGTCATTCTCACTTGCGCGTTCACCGACCACACCATTGCGGTACCCCCTGCCCGATCCCGCCATACCACCGGACACACCCCGCCGAACCATGTTGACATTGTCAACACATCTGTTTAGCCTCGTCCGATAGGATTCTGGTGTACACTCCTGCGGGATGTACGCGACAGGTGAACGGGGGGAGGGCCAGTGAGCCTGGAGACGGTCGACGCGCGGTTCCGGATCACGGGAATCGTGGGGCGCGGGAACATGGGCGAAGTACACCGGGCCGAAGACCTTAGGGCCGCCCCGGACTCCCCGCACCGGGAGGTCGCGGTCAAGACCGTGCTGCGCGGCCGGACCGGGATCGCCGTCGACACCTCGGGATCCAACAAGGAGATCGACCGCTTCCGCCGGGAAGTGCGGATCATGCGCATGCTCTCCCAGGGCCACCCGAACCTCACCCGGCTGTTCGACGGCGGCGTCGACGGAGCGCCGGGCGGCAGTGGTCTGCCCTACCTCGCCATGGAGTTGCTGGACGGGCACACTCTCGCGGACCTCATCGGCGAAGAGCCCCAGCTCCCGGTCTCCTGGGCCGCCGCCGTCGGGGCGCAGATCGCCTCCGGTCTCGCCGCCGCACACACGGCCGGGGTCGTCCACCGCGACCTGAAGCCCGCCAACGTGATGCTGACCCAGGACGGCACGGTCAAGATCCTCGACTTCGGCATGGGCTCGATCGTCGACGATCCCGACCAGACGCGCCTGACCAGCACGGGTGTCAGCGTCGGCACGGCCCGCTACATGGCGCCCGAGCAGTTCCGCGCCGAGCGCGTCTCCGCCCTCGCCGACCTCTACGCGCTCGGCTGCATCCTGTACGAACTGCTGGTCGGGCAGCCGCCGTTCTCCGCCAGAACCCCGTACGAGCTCTCCGAGCAGCACCAGCACGAGCAGCCGCCGTCGCTGACCCTGGTCCGCCCGGACCTGCCCGCCGGGCTGGTCCGGCTCGTGGACCGGCTTCTGGAGAAGGACGCCGAGCTCCGGCCCGAGAACGCCGCTCTGGTCCGTGACGCGCTGGTCCCGCTCGCGCTCGCGCCGGACGACACCGCCGCACTGCTGGCTCCGCACTGGCAGGTGATGGACCCGGTGGCGCGGCTGCGGGCTCTGTTGCCGGAGCGCACCCCGGCCGCACCCGCGCCCGTGCCGCGCAGGAAGCCGCGCCTGCCCGAGACGATGGACGTCTTCGGTATCCATGCCGACCTGATCAGTGAGTACGAGAACTTCACCCGGAGCGCGACGGTGTTCCGGGACGCCCGGATCGACGGCTTCGTCAAGGACGACCTGGCGGCGAAGTCGCAGTGGCCCGACCCGTGGCTGTCGTTGAACCCGTTCTTCGCCGACGGCGGCCAGGTCACCGACCTCGTGCGGGACGGCGTGCTGCACCCCCGGTGCGCGGAGATCTTCCAGGCGGACAAGAAGGAGACCTCGCCGCGCCCGGACGGCCGTCCGCTCACCTTCCATCTCCACCAGCGGCAGGCGATCGAGGCCGCGCAGGCGGGCGACTCCTATGTACTGACCACCGGCACCGGTTCCGGGAAGTCCCTGTCGTACATCGTCCCGATCGTGGACCACGTCCTGAAGGAACGCGAGGCGGCCGGTCCGGGCGCGGGGGGCCGGGTCCGCGCGATCGTCGTGTATCCGATGAACGCCCTGGCCAACTCCCAGCTGATGGAGCTGGAGAAGTACCTGCGCCACGGTTTCGGGGTCGGCCGCGAGCCGGTCACCTTCGCCCGCTACACCGGTCAGGAGTCCGAGGAACAGCGGCGGGAGCTGCGCAAGAACCCTCCGGACATCCTGCTGACGAACTACGTGATGCTGGAGCTGATGCTGACCCGGCCGGACGACCGGTCCAGCCTGATCCGTATGGCCGACGGTCTGCAGTTCCTCGTCTTCGACGAGTTGCACACCTACCGGGGCAGGCAGGGCGCGGATGTGGCGTTCCTGATCCGCCGGGTCCGTGAGGCCTGCCGGGCCTCGGCGACCCTGCAGTGCATCGGCACCTCGGCGACCATGTCCACCGAGGGCTCCTGGGAGGACCAGCAGCGCGAAGTCGCCAGGGTCGCCGGCCGGCTGTTCGGTACGACGGTGCTGCCGAAGCGGGTCATCGGCGAGACCCTCGTCCGGGCGACCGAGGAGGCCCCGGCGACCGTGCCCGCCGAGCGGCTGAGGGTGCCCGCGGCGCCCCGCTCGTACGAGGCGCTGACGAAGGACTCGCTGGCCCGCTGGGTGGAGTCCCGGTTCGGTCTGGAGCGCCAGGAGGGCACGGGTCGGCTCCGTCGCTGCGCACCGGGCACCGTCGAGGCCGCGGCGGCCGAGCTGACCGAGCAGTCCGGGGTGCCCGAGGAGAGAGTGCGCGAGGCGATCCGCACCACTCTGGAGGCGGGTGCGCAGGCGAAGCATCCGGTGACGGAGCAGCCGCTGTTCGCCTTCCGGCTGCACCAGTTCCTCTCCAAGGGCGACACCGTCTACACCACGCTGGAGGACCCGCTCACCCGGCCGCTCACCCGCACCTACCAGCTGGAGCAGCCGGACAGCGACGGCAAGCCGCTGTTCCCGCTGGCGTTCTGCCGTGAGTGCGGTCAGGAGTACCTGACCGTCTGGCGCTCCGAGGAGAACGGCGCGTACCGGTACGAGCCGCGTCGGAACACCTCCGCGTCGGGCGGCCGCGACGGCGAGGGCTACCTGTACCTGGGCATGCCCGGGGAGGACTACGAGTGGCCGGCCGATCCGCAGAGCGCCGTGGACGACAGGCGGTTGCCGGAGTCCTGGCTGGAGCCGGACGCGCAGGGCATGACCGTCGTCAAGAAGTCCTACCGTCCCCGGGTGCCCAAGCGCGTCGTCGTGGACGCGTTCGGAAACGAGTCGGGCGAGGGACTGGTGGCGGCATTCGTCCCGGCGCCGTTCCTGTTCTGCGTGCACTGCCAGGTCTCCTACGAGCAGACCCGCGGTCGGGACTTCGCCAAGCTGGCCACCCTGGACCAGGAGGGGCGTTCCTCGGCCACCTCCCTGATCTCCGCGTCGATCGTGAAGTCCCTGCGCGCGGTGCCCGAGGAGAGCCTGGGCAAGGAGGCGCGCAAGCTGCTCACCTTCGTCGACAACCGGCAGGACGCCTCGCTCCAGGCCGGCCACTTCAACGACTTCGCGCAGGTGACCCAGTTGCGCGGCGCGCTGTACCAGGCCGCGGCGCAGGCGGGTGAGGAGGGGCTGCGCCACGACGACCTCGCCGAGGCGGTGACCGGGGTGATGGGGTTGTCGCCCCGTGAGTACGCCGGGGGTGCCTCCCTTGCTCCCTCCATGGAACGCCGTGCGACGAAGGCCTTCCGCGATGTCGTGGGGTACCGGCTCTACCGGGACCTGGAACGCGGCTGGCGCATCACGATGCCCAACCTCGAACAGACGGGGCTGCTGCGGATCGACTACGAGGACCTGGACTGGATCGCCGCCCAGCCGGACCGCTGGCAGTCCGCGCACGCCGTCCTGCGCGACGCCGACCCCGCCCTGCGCGAGGAGGTCGCCCGCACGCTGCTCGACCACATGCGGCGGGCCCTCGCCATCGACGTCCAGTACTTCCGCGACGACTTCGACACCCTGCAGCGGGCGAGCGAGGAACGCCTCGTCGGGCCGTGGGTCCTGAGCGAGAGCGACAAGCCCACCGTCGGCACCGCGTACCCGTACGGTTCGAGGCCGGGCATGGAGCGCTCCGCGCTGTTCCTGTCGGCCCGCGGCAAGTTCGGCAAGTACCTCCGGCGAAACATGCCCGAGCTGCGTGCTCTGTCGCTGGACGACGTCCAGGGCGTCATCGGGGACCTGCTGAAGGTGCTGCTCCAGGCGGAGTTGGTGCGCGAGGTGGAGGCGGCCCCCGAGCACTCCGGCCCCGCCTTCCGCCGCCGGGCGACCGAGAAGCGCACCGGTTACCGGGTGTCGGCCGCAGCCCTGGTCTGGCGGGCCGGGGACGGTGAGCGGGGTGCGGTCGACCCGCTGGCGCGCACGTACAGCAGCGGTGAGGGCCCGCGCGTCAACCCGTTCTTCCGCGATCTGTACCGGACGGCGGCGGCCGAGCTGGCCGGACTGTTCGCCCGGGAACACACCGCGCAGGTCACCCCGGAGGACCGGCTGGAGCGCGAGCAGGAGTTCCGGAAGGCCGAACTGCCCCTGCTGTACTGCTCTCCGACGATGGAGCTGGGCGTGGACATCTCCTCGCTCAACGCCGTGCTGATGCGCAATGTGCCGCCGACCCCGGCGAACTACGCGCAGCGATCGGGCCGGGCCGGCCGTTCCGGTCAGCCCGCGCTGGTGACCACGTACTGCGCCACGGGCAACAGCCACGACCAGTACTACTTCCGCCGTTCCCAGGACATGGTGTCCGGGCAGGTGGCGCCCCCGCGTCTGGACCTCGCGAACGAGGATCTGGTCCGCTCCCACCTCCAGGGCATCTGGCTGGCGGAGACCGGGATGAAGCTGGGCATCGCGATCCCTGACGTCGTCGACGTGGCCTACGACCCCGACGACAGCGACCGCCCCGATCCGCGGATGCCGCTGCCGCTCCTCCCCCACATCCGCGACCTGTCCCTGGACGAGGGCGCGCGCCGACGCGCGGTCGCCGCCGCCCGTACCGTCCTCGCCCCGCTGATCGCGGACTTCGCGGCCACCACCTGGTGGTACGACGAGTGGATCGAGGACCGGATCGATCGGGCGCCGCACTGGTTCGACGAATCCTTCGAGCGGTGGCGCGAGCTGTTCCGGGCTTCCGTCGTCGATCAGTACGAGCAGAACAAGCGGGTCGTCGACCACACGCTCTCGCAGGGCGAGCAGAGCCGGGCACGCACCCGGCGCCGCGAGGCCGAGACCCAGACGAACCTGTTGCTGAACCGCTCGTCCGACAGCAAGTCGGTGATGAGCGACTTCAATCCGTACCGCTATCTGGCATCCGAGGGGTTCCTGCCCGGCTACAGCTTCCCGCGGCTTCCGCTGGCCGCGTACATCCCGCGTTCCGGCAACCGTCGCAACGCCGACGGCGACTATCTGCAGCGTCCCCGGTTCCTCGCGATCCGGGAGTTCGGCCCCGGCGCGCTCATCTACCACGAGGGCGCCCGCTACCAGGTCACCCGTGTCCAGCTGCCGCCGGACGCCTCGGGCGACCTGGCGACGGCGGAGGCGCGGCGCTGCGACGGCTGTGGTTACCACCACGTCGTCGAGCCCGGTGTGGACGTGTGCGCAATGTGCAAGGAGACCCTGGGGGCCAAGCGCACCGGCCTGCTCCACCTGCACACCGTGTACACCACCCCGCGCGAGCGGATCTCCTCCGACGAGGAGGAGCGCCGCCGGGCCGGTTTCCGCCTGGAGACCTCGTACGCGTTCCAGGACCACGGCGCCCGCAAGGGACGCCTCACCTCGCACGTCACCGACACCGACGGTGCGCCGGTCCTCGATCTGGACTACGGCGACTCGGCGACCGTCCGCATCACCAACCTCGGCCGGGTCCGCGACAAGGAGGGCGAGCCGGACGGTTACTGGCTCGATCTCGGCGACGGCCGCTGGCTCAACGACCGGGCCGCCGCGGACGCCATCGAGGGCACCGGCATGCCGGTGGTCGACGAGGACGGCAACGAGAAGCGCCGCAAGAAGCGCGTCCTGCCCTATGTGGAGGACCGCCGCAACATCCTCGTGGTCACCCTGGACGAACCGCAGCCCGAGCCGGTGGCGTGGTCGTTCCTGTACGCGCTGGAGCGGGGTATCGAGGCCGCGTTCGAGCTGGAGGGCTCCGAGCTGACCGCCGAACTGCTGCCTCCGGACGACGGCCCGCGGCGTCGCATCCTGTTCACGGAGGCGGCCGAGGGCGGCGCCGGTGTGCTGCGGCGCATCCAGCACGACAAGGACGCCCTCGCCAGGGCCGCCAGGACCGCCCTGGAGATCTGCCACTTCGACCCGGAGACGGGCGAGGACGAGGGCGGTCCGGCGGAGGGCGAGAAGTGCGCCCGCGGCTGCTACGCCTGTCTGCTGACCTACGCCAACCAGACGCACCACCGCAATCTGAGCCGGTACAGCGCGCAGCCACTGCTCGCGCGGCTGGCCACCGCCCGTACCGAGCGGGAGGACCGCGGCGAGTCCCGCAGCGAACGCTTCCGCAGGCTGGCCCCGGCAGCGAACAGCGACACCGAAACGCCCAGGGCCGCGGCGCCCGCGGCGACCCCGCTGGAGACGGATCTGGGTGCCCTCGTCGCGAGCGGCGACCTGCTCGGCTGGCTCAGGGCGAAGGGTTTCCGGCTGCCGGACGAGGTCAAGGTCCTCGTCCCGGAGGCGGGGGCCTGCCCGGATCTCGTCTTCCGCCTGAATGGTGCCAACCTCGCCGTGTTCGTCGACGTCCCCGGCCGGGCGGCCGATTCGACCCGCGACATCGAGGCCGGCTACCGCCTGGAGGAGGCCGGCTGGGACGTCCTGCGCTTCCCGACGGACGCGGACTGGGACGCCATCACCGAGCACAACACCACCTACTTCCACCTGCGTTGATCGCCTCACCCCCGCTCGCCTCACCCCCCGCTCGATCCAAGGAACTGGGACATCTCATGAGCCTCATGTACACAGCCGGCTCCCTGGTCGCCGCCCGTGGCCGGGAATGGGTGGTGCTGCCCGAGAGCGCCCCCGACATGCTGGTGCTGCGCCCCCTGGGCGGGAGCGAGGACGACATCGCGGCCGTCTTCCCCTCCTTCGAGGAGGTGCGCCCGGCCGAATTCGCGGCACCGGGCCCGGACGACCTGGGTGACCAGCGGTCCGCCGGTCTGCTGCGCACGGCGCTCCGTATCGGCTTCCGTTCGGGCGCGGGCCCGTTCCGCTCGCTGGCCTCGATCGCCGTGGAGCCGAGGGCCTATCAGCTGGTCCCGCTGCTGATGGCGCTGCGGCAGCGCACCGTGCGGCTGCTGATCTCGGACGACGTCGGCATCGGCAAGACGGTCGAGGCCGGTCTGATCGCCAAGGAGCTGCTCGCACAGGGCGAGGCGGCCCGGCTGGCGGTGCTGTGCTCCCCGGCGCTGGCCGAGCAGTGGCAGTCGGAGCTGCGGGAGAAGTTCGCCATCGACGCCGAACTGGTCCTGGCCTCCACGGTGTCGCGCCTGGAACGCGGCCTGGAGCTGGGCCAGTCCCTGTTCGACAAATACCCGTACACGATCATCTCGACGGACTTCATCAAGTCGACCCGGCACCGCGAGGACTTCGTACGGAACTGCCCCGACCTGGTGATCGTCGACGAGGCCCACTCCTGCGTGGCCGCCGACGACACCACTCAGGGCTCCGCCTCCCACGCCAACCAGCTCCGCTACGAGCTGCTGCGCAAGGTCTCCGCCGACATGGGCCGGCATCTGCTGCTGCTGACCGCGACCCCGCACTCCGGCAAGGAGTCCGCGTTCCGCAACCTGCTCGGCCTGGTGCGGCCCGAACTCGCGACGCTGGACCTGGAGTCCCCCGCGGGACGGGCAAGGCTCGCCGAGCACTTCGTGGCCCGCAAGCGCGCCGACGTACGCAATTACCTCACCAAGGAGGACGGGCTCGCCGACGACTCCCTGGCCGAGCGGACCGCCTTCCCGTCCGACCGCTGGACGAAGGACGAGCCGTACAAGCTGACGCCCGCCTACCGGGCGCTGCTCGACGACGCCATCGCGTACGCGCGCGACCGCGTCGCGACCGCGGGCGAGCAGGGCAGGCGGGAGGCACGGATCGCCTGGTGGTCGGTGATCGCCCTGCTGCGCTCGATGGTGTCCTCGCCCGCTGCCGCCGCGCAGACCCTGAAGACCCGCTCCGAGTCCGCCGCCGCCCGCACCGCGCAGGAGGCGGACGCGCTGGGCTTCCCGGTGGCCGCCGATTCCGCCGACAACGACCGGCTCGAAGGCATGGACGTCGCGCCGGGCGCCGCCGAGTCGGAGGAGGCGGGTGCCCGGCTGCTCGAACTCTCCCAGCGGGCCGCCGAGCTCGTCGGCCCGGCCGGGGACGCGAAGCTGAAGGCGCTCACCCGGCATCTGAAGAGCCTGATCGCCGACGGCTATCACCCGATCGTCTTCTGCCGCTACATCCCCACCGCCGAGTACCTCGCCACGCAGCTGGAGGGCAAGCTCGGCAAGAGGACGAGGATCGCCGCGGTGACCGGCACCCTGTCCCCGCAGCAGCGCCTGGAGCGCATCGAGCAGCTCGCCGCCGAAACCGCCGAGGAGGCCGGTGACCCGGCCGTCCGCCGCGTCCTGATCGCCACCGACTGCCTCTCCGAAGGCGTCAACCTCCAGCACCACTTCGACGCCGTCGTCCACTACGACCTGGCCTGGAACCCCACCCGCCACGACCAGCGCGAGGGCCGTGTCGACCGCTACGGGCAGAAGCGCGACCAGGTCCGTGTCATCACCATGTTCGGCGAGGACAACGGCATCGACGGCAAGGTCCTGGAGGTGCTGTTCATGAAGCACCGGCAGATCATGAAGGACCTGGGCATCTCCGTCTCCGTCCCCGACGAGACCGCCTCCGGCGTCACCGACGCGGTGGTGGAGTGGCTGCTGCTGCACGGGCGGCAGGGCAGCCAGGAGAGCCTGTTCGAACTGGACAGCCACCAGGAGTCGTTCGACCGCATCGAGCGCGAGTGGAACTCGGCCGCCGAACGCGAGAAGACGTCCCGCTCCAAGTACGCCCAGCGCGCGATCCACCCGGAGGAGGTGGCGCGCGAGGTCGCCGCCGTACGGGCCGCGCTCGGCGGCGCGGAGGAGGTCCGCGACTTCGCCCTGGAGGCGCTGGGCGGCCTGGACACGCTGGTCCGTGACCCGCGTGACGGCAGCGGGGACTTCACGGCCCAGCCCGGTGGCGCCCCGGCCGGCCTGCGCGACGCGCTCGCCGCCACGCTCGGCGGACGGCTCGTCGAGGAGGACCGGGAGATCCCCTTCCGCGCCACGCCCGCGATCGCGCGCGGCGAGGCCGCCCTGGTGCGCACCGACCCGGTGATCGGCGCCATCGCCTCGTACGTCCTGGACTCGGCCCTCGACGCGAACACTCCTGGCCCCCGGCCGGCCCGCCGCTGCGGCGTCGTCACCACGGACGCGGTCACCGTACGCACCACGCTCCTGCTGGTCCGCTACCGCTTCCACCTCACGCTCCCGTCCCGCAGCGGCGAGCGGCAGCTGGTCGCCGAGGACGCCCGTCTGCTCGCGTACGAGGGGATGCCGTCGCGCGCGCGCTGGCTGGACGACGACGCGACCGCCGCCCTCCTCGCGGCCCGCGCCACCGCCAACACCCACGAGCAGCTGGTCCGCAACCAGATCACCAAGGACCTGAACGGCCTGCCGGACCTCGCCGCGCACCTCACCGAGTACGGCACCCGTCTGGCCGCCGAACTCGACGCCTCGCACCGCCGGGTCCGCAAGGCGAACGAGGAGATCGTCCGCGGCCTGAAGGTCGTCCCGCAGGAGCCCGCCGACGTCCTCGGCGTCTACGTCTACCTGCCGCAGCAGCCCGCCCCCGCCGCGTCCGCCTCTACCGTGTCCGGAGCCGAAGCCTGATGTCCGCCGCCACCCGCACCGCCCTGGCCTTCACCGCCGTCACCCCGGTCGGCGGCCTGCTCCCCTCCGACATGCTGCTGCGCATCGCGGAGGCCCGGAACCTGCCGGGCACCAAGCCCGCCGACTACGGCCTGCCCGCCTCGGTGCCCGTACGCAACGAGGCCGAGCGCGCCTGGGAGTACCTCAAGCCCCTCTGGCGCGACCTGCGCGCCGCGCTGCCCTCGGACCCGGCCACCGGCGCACCCGCCGCCGACCCGACGGGCCGCGCCGGCACGGACTGGCTCGCCCAGCTCTTCCGCAAGCTGGACTTCGGCGCGCTGACGGAGGTCGGCGCGGCGGGGATTCCGGCGGACTCCGACCCGGACAAGCGCTTCCCGGTCTCGCACCGCCACGGTCCGGCGCTCATCCACCAGGTCCCCTGGAACCAGGACCTCGACAAGCGCCCGGCCCCCGGCCAGGTCCCGCCCCAGTCGATGGTCCAGGACTGTCTGAACCGCACCGAGGCCCACCTGTGGGCGATCGTCACCAACGGCCGCCGGCTGCGCCTGCTGCGCGACTCGTCGTCCTTCTCCACGGCGGCCTACGTCGACTTCGACCTGGAAGCCCTCTTCGACGGCGAGCTGTTCAGCGAATTCGTGCTGCTGTACAGCCTGCTGCACGCGTCGCGGTTCGCGGTGGCGGAGGGGACGGCGGCATCGGGGTGCTGGCTGGAGAAGTGGCGCGCCGAGGCCGTCACCTCCGGCACCCGCGCCCTGGACCAGCTCCGCCTGGGCGTCCAGAACGCCCTGACCGTCCTCGGCACCGGCTTCCTGCGCCACCCGGACAACGGCACGCTGCGGGAGAACACCGACCCGAAGGCCCTCCGGGACGCCCTGCTGCGCCTCGTCTACCGGCTGCTGTTCGTCTTCGTCGCCGAGGACCGCGACGCCCTGCTCGACCCGGAGGCCGACGACTCCCGGCGGGAGGCGTACGAGCGCTACTTCTCCTCCGCCCGGCTGCGCGAGCGCGCCCGCCGCCGCCAGGGCACGGCCCACGGCGATCAGTACGAGACCCTGCGCATCGTCCTCGAAGCCCTCGGCAAGGAAGGTGGCCGCCCCGAACTGGCCCTGCCCGGCCTCGGCGGCCTGTTCTCCCACACCGAGACCGACACGCCGCTCGACGGCCTGAAGCTGTCCAACGAGTCGCTGCTCTCCGCCGTCCGCCACCTCGCCCAGGTCCGTGACCCCGGCGCCCGGCGCTGGCGGCCCGTCGACTACCGCCACCTGGACGCTGAAGAGCTCGGCTCGGTCTACGAGTCCCTGCTTGAGCTGGAGCCGAAGCACTCCGCGGCGGACCGCTCCTTCGAGCTGGTGGAGGTGGCGGGCAACAGCCGTAAGACGACCGGCAGTTACTACACCCCGTCCTCGCTCATCGAGTGCCTGCTCGACACGACGCTCGACCCGGTGCTGGACGAAGCCTTCAAGCGGGGTGACCAGCGGGCCACCGCCGCCGGCCGCCCCGACCCGGCCGACGACATCGTCACCGAGTTGCTGTCCCTGACGGTCTGCGACCCGGCGTGCGGCTCCGGCCACTTCCTCGTCGCCTCGGCACGGCGTATCGCCAAGCGGGTGGCCTCGGTGCGCGAGCACAACCCGGAGCCGACGGACGGCGCCGTACGCCACGCCCTGCGCGAGGTCGTCGCCCGCTGCATCTACGGTGTCGACCTCAACCCGATGGCCGTGGAACTGGCCAAGGTCTCCCTGTGGCTGGAGGCCATGGAACCGGGCAAGGCGCTCGGCTTCCTCGACGCCCACGTCAAGCACGGCAACGGCCTCATCGGCGCGACACCGAAGCTGCTGGCGGACGGCGTCCCCGACGACGCCTTCAAGCCGATCGAGGGCGACGACAAGAAGCACGCCTCCGGCCTCGTCAAGCGCAACAAGGCCCAGCGCGGCGGCCAGGACGAACTCCTCTTCGACACGGAGCCCCTGCCGGGCAACGAGCGGTACGCCGTCGAGCTCGCCCGGATCACCGCTGCCCCCGCCGATTCACTGGAGGACGTGCACGCCCAGGAGGCCGCGTATCGGGTGTACGTGGAGTCGTCAGCGTATGTCCAGGACCTCCACGCCGCCGACGCCTGGTGCGCGGCGTTCGTGTGGCCCAAGCACGCGGGTGCGCCGGAGGCCCCGACCGACCAGGTGTTCCGGGCGCTGCGGGGCCGGGACCAGTCCTCGGTGTCGGATGCGACGCACGAGGAGATCCTGCGGCTGCGGGACCAGTACCGGTTCTTCCACTGGCACCTGGAGTTCCCGGAGGTATTCGCCGTCCCGGAGTCGGGTGTTGGTGTGCAGGGCGGTACGGGGTGGGCCGGCGGGTTCGACGCGGTTGTGGGGAACCCGCCGTGGGAGCGCGTGAAGCTCCAGGAGCAGGAGTTCTTCGCCCAGCGTGACCCACGCATCGCTGAGGCCAAGAACGCCGCCGCCCGCAAGCGCCTGATCTCCGAACTGCGTGACGACCGCGACGGCGCGCACCTGTACGCCGAGTTCGAGGCCGCCAAGCGGCGCGCGGAGGGCGAGAGCCACTTCCTGCGCGTCAGCGCCCGCTTCCCGTTGACGGGGCGCGGCGACATCAACACGTACGCCGTCTTCACGGAGACGGACCGGGCGCTGACGGGGCCACGCGGGCGGACGGGCGTGATTGTGCCGACGGGGATCGCTACGGACGCAACGACGCAGTTCTTCTTCAAGGACATCGTCACGAAGGGCCAGCTCGCCGCCGTCTACGACTTCGAGAACGAGGACAAGGTCTTCCCCGAGGTCCACAACCAGCTGCGGTTCTGCCTGTTCTTGCTGCGCGGCTCAGGCAACCTTGATGAACCGATTCGGATGGTGTTCAAGGTACGGCAGCCCGAGCAGATCACCGATCGGAGCTACCTGCTGGCAGCTGAGGACATCCTGGCCATGAACCCGAACACCGGAACCTGCCCTGTGTTCAGCCACAAGCGGGACGCAGACATCACTCTGGGGATCTACCGCCGGATTCCGGTCCTGATCAACGAGACCAAAAAGGCTGGCGGAAACCCCTGGGACATCTCCTTCATGACCATGTTCCACATGTCGAATGACTCCCACCTGTTCCGTCCCTCCGCCCAGGACAACGAGACCTTCGACGACCTCCTCAAGACCGGTTGGAACCTTGACGGCAATGTGCTCGTGCGCGACGAGGAGCGCCTGCTCCCGCTGTACGAGGCGAAAATGCTGCACCACTACGACCACCACTTCTCCACGTACGAGAACGCCACGGAGAAGCAGCTCAACAAGGGCACCCTCCCGCGCTTCACCATGGAACAGCACCAGGTCGCCGCCGCCGTACCATTGCCTCGCTACTGGGTGCCGGAGCAGGATGTTCCGACCGGGGAAGTCGACAAGAGCGGAAAGCCCGCCATGGAGTCGGGTGTCCGCAGCCGCCTGGCCGCCAAGGGATGGGACCGAGAGTGGCTCTTCGGCTGGCGTGACATCTGCCGAGCGAGCGATGAGCGCACGCTGATCGCGGCGGCTGCTCCGGCCCACGGCTTCGGCCACCCCTACCCCTTGGCTTTCCCTACCTCTCCAGACCGGGCCCCTCTGCTGTCCGCTGTCTGGTCGTCCATGGTCTGCGACTACTCCGTCCGCCAGAAGATCGGCGGCACACACCTCACCTACGGGTACATCCAGCAGGCGCCCGTCCCCACCCCCGACCAGCTCGCGCCCCACACAGAGTTCATCACCCCCCGCCTCCTCGAACTCACCTACACCGCAACCGACATGGCCTCCTTCGCCCGCGACCTAGGCGACACCGGCGCCCCCTTCCGCTGGGACACCGACCGTCGCGCCGTCATCCGTGCCGAGCTGGACGCTCTCTTCTTCCACCTCTACGGCATCACCCGTGAGGACACCGCGTACATCCTGGACACCTTCAACGTCACCCGCGACAACGACATCAAGGCGCACGGCGAGTACCGCACCAAGAACCTGATCCTCGCCGAGTACGACCGCATGGCCGCCGCCGGGCTCACCCTGGAAACCCCGCTCACCGAGGGCGAGTCCGGCACCTACCGCTCCACCCTCACCCCGGCCCCCGGCCACGGCCCCCGCCACGCCTGATCACGCCCAAGGAGCCGAGCACTCCGTGGTACGCCGAAGCCAGACCAGTAACCCGCGCACGTCGGTCGTTCTGACCTCGGGCGCGGGATGGGGGACGCGTGCTGCCGGGCAGCGCCGGAGCAGTGGGGCGGAGTCCCCGATACCTCGACGGCAGGCGGGGAAGGTCAAGGCGTTGCAGCAGTGCCTCGATGTGATTCGTATGGCGATCAACGGCAAGCGTTGGGCCCTGGCGCGTTATGAGCTCGACCGGGCCAGGGTTCTCGTCAACGCCCTGCCCACCGATCAGGCCGTCCAGGAAAGAGAGCAACTGTCGCTACTGCGGAAGAAGTTCAAGGCGCGCGGCACGACGGCTGCCAAGAATGCCGCGAAGAAGGCGGCCGCGAAACCCACTACGAAGAAAGCCATGCCCAAGAAGACCGCAGCTAAAAAGGACGCGCCCAAAATGGCGGCGCCGAGGCCGGAACCCGACCTCGGCGACCGCTTCATCAACCGTGCCGCGCTCGGTTACACCTCCGAGGCGCCCGACACGAACCTCACGAAGGGCGCCCACTCCGCGCGCCCCACAACGAAGGCCGGGCGCGCCAGGTCCTTGGAGTCCCGTACGTGAACAGCCTCTTCGGCGACTGCGATCTCCACGCAGTCGTCGCCCTGGCTGCCGCTGTAGCTGGACTTGAACCAGGCGAGTTCCGTCGTACCGCTACTCATAGCTCTCCTCGCAGTCGCTCCAGCAGGTCCCGGGATTCCTTGGGACTCAGGGCCTGCGAGCGCAGTGTTTC
The DNA here is from genome assembly GCF_040611955.1 of Streptomyces sp. NPDC006510. Classification (NCBI taxonomy): domain Bacteria; kingdom Bacillati; phylum Actinomycetota; class Actinomycetes; order Kitasatosporales; family Streptomycetaceae; genus Streptomyces; species Streptomyces sp. NPDC006510. Next base: position 95,097 of record NZ_JBEXPH010000007.1, read on the forward strand.
ATAGCGTTGGCAGAGCAGGCTCACCTCTTTCCGGTCCGAGATCAGCCGACCGTTCTGCTGGCCCTCCGAGTAGCCGAGCCGCTGACCCGCAGGGGTCTCCAGGAGACGCACCGGCCCGTCGAGGCACGTATGCAACCCCGCCTCCAACGGCACCACCTGAAGCGTCACATTGCGCGGAGCACTCCGCTCCAGCACGTGGTCCACTAGCCCACGCATCGCCTCCGCGTCCCCGAACCGCCGCCGGAACACGTGCTCCTCGACGATGAAGCTGAACGGCACCGTGGGCCGTTCCCGCATCATCCGTTGTCGTTCCATCCGCGCGGTGAGCTGGTCCTCCAGTTCGTCGTCGGTCCGCAGCGGGATCGTGCCCTCGAACACCGCCCGCGCATACGCCTCCGACTGCAACAGCCCCGGCACCAGTCGGCACTCGTACGTGCACAGGCTCACCGCCTTCCGCTCCAGCCGGGCCCATCGCCTGAACCATGCCGCAAGGCCGACCTCGCCGCGGCTGAGGTGGCAGGCGGCCCGGCGAAGCGCGCCTGTGTTGCCGAGCGCCCCCTCCGCGCGCTCGACGAACTCCTCGTCCGGCATGCGACGGCCCAGCTCGACGGACTCCACGGTGTGTTTGGAGTACTGGACGAGCTCGCCGAGCTCCGCCCGGCTGAGTCCCGCGTGTTCGCGCAGGGCCTGGACGACCGCGCCGAACGTACGCAGACTGTCCGACGGGTGGGGTTCCCGCTCCCCTTCCCCCGCCTGGGCCGTCCCGGCTTCGGCAGCCCCGGCCGCCTCCCCTTCGACGATGTCCATCCGCCGCTCCTCTCTTCGCACCCGCACCCGCGGCAGCTCCTCGCCGCCGTCACGTTCACCACCCAGCGTGACAGCCGACCCCGCGTACCACCTACCGAATGTGCCCGTACGCTGACTCCGCGTACGTGGTGCGGCGCTCGCATCCGGCCATATCCGGCCGCCACGATGACGCCATGAACCAACCCCTTCCCCAACTGGCCGTTTCGCAGCACGTCTTCACCCAGCTGCTGTCGTCCACGCGGCGCGGCGCCCGGCTCGCCCGGCTTCTCGGCGTGACCCAACTGCGGTCCTGGGGCGCCCCGCAGGACCTCACGGAGCGTGCCGAACTTGTAGTCGCGGAGCTTGCCGCCAACGCCGTCCTCCACGGCTTCGTGCCCGGCCGGAGCTTTCGACTGACGCTCAGGTTCGACGCCTCGCCTGGCCGCCTTCGCGTCGACGTCACCGACGCCCGTGGGGAACGCCCGCCCCGGTTCCCGCATGAGGACGCCGCGTCCGGCGCGCTCCACGCCGGTGGCCGCGGCCTCGCACTCGTCGCCGCGCTCTCCGACCGCTGGGAGACACTTCCCCATCCGCCCAGCGGCAAGACCGTCCGGGCCGAACTGACCGCCGTGAGCCGCCGATGAGCCCACCGGCAGGACTCCGTCCGGAAACCGCCCCCGTCCGATCGCGCGTGGCACCGCAACAATCGATTGACAGTGTCAACAGGTAGGCTGTGCGACACTCACGCAGACCTCACCCCGCACGGAAGGTCACCCATGTCACAGCCCGACCGTCTCCCCGGTGCGCCCGACTTCCGGCTCAAGCTCCCCAATGACGGTGGAGAGGCGCACGGGCACCTGCTCACCGAGTTCGGCGGGAACGGCACGAACAAGTTCCTCCTGCACGAGGGATCGTTCGTGGTGGCGGAGGCATCGCCCAGTCTCCACGCGCACCGACGCCAAATCCGTGCGGAACTGCGGGCGAGCGGCGCGCTGATCGACGTCCCGGTGGAACCCGACCGGCCCGGGGCGCCGCCGCGTTGGGTGGCGACGCGTGACATCCCGTGCAACTCCTCCTCCTCCGCAGCCGCGCTGGTGTACGGCTACCACGCCTCCGGGCCGGAGTCCTGGCGGACCGCCGAGGGCCATCCGCTCGCCGACTACCTGTCCACCGCCTGGCGCGCTCCGCGCAAGGCGTGGCTGGTGCGCGGCAACAACGTCTCGGGACACAACCTGGTACGGCAGCTGTGGCTGAAGGAGGGGATCGTCTCGCTCGCCGGTGCGCATCTGCCGCCCCTGGAGGAGAGCGATCCGACCAAGAGCACGCTTCGTCGCTTCGTCGAGGACGGGTACGAAGGCGCGGCCTCGTACAACCAGAAGCGCGGTCTCGTCGACGAGTTGCACGGCTTCCTGACGCAGATGCGCGTCGGCGACACGGTGGTCACCATAGGCGACGGCCGGCTCCATCTCGGACGGATCACCGGGGAGGCCGTGCAGACCGGCTCCCCCGGTGGCCTGTCCAATCTGCGGCGGGCGGTCGTCTGGGAGTCCGGCAGCCACCCGTACGAGGAACTGCCGGAGGCCGTGCAGCAGAAGCTGTCCGTGCAGCACGACGTCGTCGACCTGACCGGTGTCCTGGAGGCGCTGGACGGACTCGTCGGCCCCGCCGCGTCCGCCGGCCCCGCCCTGGAACCCGTCACCGAGCGGCCCGTGCCCCGGGAGCTGGTCCTGCCGGACGTGACCGACGCCCTCGCCGCCGACCTCCTCGTCCACGAGAAGGAATGGCTCGACGACGTGCGCGAACTGATCGTCGACGAGCGGCAGTTGGTTTTCTACGGCCCGCCCGGCACGGGCAAGACCTATCTGGCGATGAAGCTGGCCGAGCACTTCGGCGGCGGTCCCGAGCAGGTCAAGATCGTGCAGTTCCACCCGTCGTACGCCTACGAGGACTTCTTCGAGGGTTTTCGTCCCGTGGAGGACGACGAGACCCGGGAGGTCGCCTTCCGGCTGACGGCGGGGCCGCTGCGGGAACTCGCCGATCTCGCCTCCCGCGAGGGCAACCGGCACGTCCCGCACTTCCTGATCATCGACGAGATCAACCGGGCCAACCTCGCGAAGGTCTTCGGTGAGCTGTACTTCCTGCTGGAGTACCGGACGCGGTCCGTCCGTCTCACCTACTCCGGAGACGATTTCGCGCTGCCTCCCAACCTGTTCGTGATCGGCACCATGAACACCGCCGACCGGTCGATCGCGTTGGTGGACGCGGCGATGCGGCGCCGTTTCGCGTTCGTGGAGCTTTCCCCCCGTACCGAGCCGACCGCCGGGCTGCTCGCGCGGTGGCTGGAGAGCGAGGGCAGGGACGGGGAACCCGCTCGTCTTCTCGACGCTCTCAACGCCCGTATAGACGACCCGGACTTCGCCATCGGGCCCTCCTACTTGATGAAGCCGGGCGTGTACCGCGAGGGCGGTCTCGACCGCACCTGGCGCACGAAGATCCTCCCGCTGCTGGAGGAGCATCACTACGGCGAGGGGCTCGACGTCGCCGCCCGCTACGGACTCGACTCGCTGCGCGAGCAGCACCCGTGACCGCGACCGTAACCGCGACCGTGCCGGATGTGACGCTGCGCGAGTACGGGCCCGCGCTCTCTGTCCCACTGACAGCCGAGGCCGGGCGGGCCCTTGCCGCCGCCGAAATCCTGCAGAGCGTGACCCCGGACCCCCGCCGGGAGGGGCACTGGCTGCTGCGGGCGGGCAGCCGGGTCGGCGCCGTACGCACTCCCGGTGGTCCGGTCCTGCGGATCACGCCCAAGACCCCGGTGAGCCGACTGTTCTTCCTCCTCGGCTTCGTTCTCGACCCGGCACGCGCCTGGCGCGACAGCCGGGAAGGAACCGTCGACACCGGTGCTCACGACGACGTCGTACCCGCGCTCGCGCACGCCGTGGAGCGGCAGATCGACGCGGCTCTGCGGCAGGGGGTTCTCCAGGGCTACCGCGAAGTGGAGGAAACCGCGCTGGTCGTGCGCGGGCGGATACGCGAGGCCGAACAGATCCGGCGGCACTTCGGCCGGACACCGCCCGTGGAGATCGCGTACGACGCGTTCACGACCGACACCGCCGAGAACCGCATACTGCGCGCCGCCGTCGAGCAGTTGCTGCGGCTGCCCGGAGTCCCCGGTCCGGTCCGTCGGCGCCTCGCCCATCAGCGTCTGCGTCTCGCCGACGTCCGGCCGCTGGTGCGAGGGCAGGAGCTACCGCTCTGGCAGCCTTCGCGTCTCAACTCCCGCTATCAGCCCGCTTTGCGGCTCGCCGAGGCCGTCCTGCGCGGCACCTCGCCGGAGCACCGGCCGGCCGGGGCCGAACCACTCGCCATGGACGGCTTCCTGCTCGACATGAACAAGCTGTTCGAGGACTTCGTCACGGTCGCACTGCGCGAGGCTCTTCGCAAGCACGGCCTGACCGCGCGGCTCCAGGACCCCCACCACCTCGACCTCGCGGGTCTGGTGAGGATGCGTCCCGATCTCGTCGTCCGCACCGGGGACGGTCGCACCCCCGTGGCCGTGGTCGACGCCAAGTACAAGATCGAGAAGGCCGACGGGCTGCTCAACGCCGACCTGTACCAGGCCCTCGCGTACGCCACCGTGCTCGGCCTGCGCGAGGCCCACCTCGTGTACGCGGCGGGACGACAGCCGGAGCGCTTCCACGAGGTGCACGGCACGGCTACCGGACAGGACCGGCGAGGAGTGCGCCTGTACCAGCACAGCCTCGACCTCTCCCGTACGCCTGAACAACTCCTGTCGAGGATCGGGGAACTCGCCGGAAAACTGGCCGCGGCCACGCCACATGCTCGATCGTCGGACACCACCACGCAGTAGGAAAGGGACGTCATGCCCCGGCTCGCCTTCGCCCAGAGCTTCTGGGACGGCTACGACACGTTGGAGAAGCCGGTGCGGGCCGGCGTGCGCAAGGCCATGGGCAAGTTCCACGCCCTGACCGCCGCCGAACTCAACGCGGACAAGGGCCTGCACCTGGAGTCGGTGAACAACGCCCGGGACCCACGGATGCGGACCATCCGCATCACCGACTTCTGGCGGGGCGTCGTTCTCGCGCCCGACGACGGCAGTGATGTGTTCCTGCTGGTCAACGTCCTGCCGCACGACGACGCCTATACGTGGGCGGCGAAGCGGCTGTACAGCGCGAACACGGCGACCAGGGCCCTGGAGGTACGCGACGCCGTCGCCCTGGACGAGCTGACCCCGCTGTACGAGACGGCCGCCGCGGACGCACCCAGGCTGCTGTTCGCGGAGGTCTCCGACGGCGCCCTGCGCGAACTCGGCCTCGACGACCAGGTCCTGCGCGCCGCGCGTTCCCTGGTCGACAAGGCCCAACTGGAGGCGTTCTCCACGCTGCTGCCGGAGGACCAGCTGGAGGTGCTCCAGTACCTTGCCGAGGGCTTCAGTCCGGAGGAGGTCTACCGGGACGTCGTCGCCGTCCGGCGGCCCGCCGACGCACCGGCCGAGCCGGTCGAGGACCTGGCCACGGTGATCGCCAACACCTCGGCGCGCATCCGCATGGTCACCGGGCCCCAGGAGCTGGAGGAGGTGTTGCAGAAGCCGTTCGAAGCCTGGCGGGTCTTTCTCCACCCCTCCCAGCGACGCGCCGCCTACCGCACCTCGTACGGGGGTCCGGTCCAGGTCACGGGCGGGCCGGGAACGGGCAAGACGGTCGCCGCCCTGCACCGGGTCAAGCATCTGCTGGACCGCAGCGAGGACGGCCGGATCCTACTGACCACGTACACGAACGCGCTCGCCTCCGGACTGCGCGAGATGCTCGGCCTTCTCCTCGACGAGGACGAGGGGCTGCTGGCCCGGGTCGATGTGACGACGGTCGACGCCTGCGCCAACGGAGTCGTGCGCGCGAAGTCCGGGGCAGCGCCGCGTCCGATCGGGGACAAGGAACAGCGGCAGTTGTGGGAAAGGGCCGTCAAACAGCTCGACCTGCCGTACACCGCCCAGTTCCTCGCCCAGGAATACCGGCACGTCGTACTCGGCCAGGATCTCCGCGATCTCGACTCCTACCTCGGTGCGAGCCGCCGGGGCCGCGGTACCGGCATGGGGCCCGCACGCCGCCGAGAGGTGTGGAGCGGCGTCGAACGGTTCGAGCAGTTCCTGCGCGAGCGCGGCGAGACCACACATCTGCGGGTCTGCATCCGCGCGGCGGACTTCCTGGCCGGCGGTCCGGCCCCCTACGCCCATGTCGTCGTCGACGAGGCACAGGACCTGCACCCCGCGCAGTGGCGGGTACTGCGTGCCGCCGTGGCTCCCGGTCCCGATGACCTGTTCGTCACCGGTGACCCGCACCAGCGGATCTACGACTCCCGGGTGTCGCTCGGCTCCCTGGGCATCGCCACAGCCGGCCGCAGCTTCCGGTTGCGCGTCAACTACCGGTCCACCGAGGAGATCCTCACCTGGTCGGCGCGGCTCCTCGCGCCCGTCACCGTCGATGCGCTGGAGGGCGAGGGAACGGACTCGTTGACCGGCTACCGCTCCCTGCTCCATGGGCGCCGCCCCTTGGTCCAGGGGTACGGAACCCGGCAGGAGGAGACCGATGCCCTGGTGGAGCGCGTCCGGGCGCTGCTCGCCGACGGCCTCGCACCACACGAGATCGGCGTGTGCGCGCGCTTCAATCTCGCCCTGGACGCGGCCGAGGACAAGCTCAAGGCCTCCGGTATTCCGGTGCTCCGGGTCAAGGGACAGTCCGTCTCCGGGGCGCAGGGCGTACGGCTGGCGACCATGCATGCGATGAAGGGGCTGGAATTCCGGGCGGTGTCCGTCCTCGACGTCAAGGAGGGCGCCATACCGTTCGCCCGCGCGGTCACCCCACGCGAGGCAGACCCTCTCCAGCACGACGCCGATCTGCTCCGGGAGCGCTGCCTGCTCTTCGTCGCCTGCACACGTGCACGCGAGTCGCTGAGCGTGACATGGAGCGGGACCCCGAGCCCGTTCCTGCCACGCCCGGCCTGACCGACTCGAACACGGACGGTGCGGGACACCCGCCGAGGGGTGCCCCGCGCCGTGCTTCACTCCTCCGGCGTCAGGGCGCCCGTGGCGAGGCCGTCACGGGCGACTTCGGCAAGCTGCCTGCTCAGCTCGTCGACCTTGCGCATGCCTTCCTCGAACTCGGACACGGCCCGGAAGGCGGATCCGTAACGACGCTGCTCGTCGATGCCCATACGGGGGATACGTGACCCCCGGGTGTCGAGGCGGTACGTCCCACTGGCGCTCGTGGACCGGCGGGTGTTGACGGAGCTCCGCAGGAACCCCTGGAGATAGTCCGTGTCGAGTTGCTCGCTGGCGGAGACCGGCTCCGAGTCCTCGTATGTGACGAGTCCGGCGCGGGCGAGATCCGCGACGCTGGTGGTCGCGCCGTCCAGCGAGCCCGGTCCGCGCCCGACAGTCAGCTCGGGCAGGAGGGCGGCGAGTCGGCGGATCTGCTCCTCCATCTCCTGGCGCAGGGCCGTGTACTCACCGGGATAGTCGCGCTGCCGGGAGCGGAGGTGACTGCCGGGGGTGAGATCGACGGTGTCGTCGAGGAGCCCGATCAGCGGCACGTCGGCGATCTGGTCGGAGCGTGGGTCCAGACCGCCGTCGGGGCTGTTGCCGGTCAGGTCGACCATGCGCACCGTACGGTTCGTGTCCGCGCTCGCGGTGTTTTCAGGCCGCTGCAGACACCACAGGTGGACGGGCAGGGAGTGAGATGTCGCCGTCCCCGGCGGCAGGGCGACCACTTGGCGCAGGATGCCCCGGCGTACGAGTTCCGCTCGGATGCGGCGGCCCGCCTTGCGGTAGGCGACCGAGGCCGGCATGACCATGAGGACCTGGCCGCCCGGCCCGGTGTGCGCATAGGCGTGCTGGAGCCAGGCAAGCTCGCCCTCGGCCTTGGACGGGGTACCGAGCTCCCAGCGCGAGTCGAGCAGCAGTTCCTCCCGCCCCCACTCGGTCACACCGGCCGGCGGGTCACAGACGACGAGGTCCGCCTTGAGATCCGCCCATTCGTCCGCGCGCAGGGAGTCCCCCGCCACGATGCGGACTCCTGATCGGCCCAGAAGGTCGGCGCGGAGCTGTGCGAAACGGGCACTGTCGGCGTCCACTTCCTGACCGTGGCAACGCGTGGCCGCTCCGGAGGCGGCGGACAGGAGCAGCACCCCGATTCCACAGGCCGGGTCGAAGACCGTGGCGTCGGAGGGGAGTTCGGGAGCGAAGTGACGGACGGCGCGCACCACGCGCTCGGGAGTCACCTGGTCCGATCCCGCACGCCGAGCGGAGTCCACGAACCGTTCGGTCAGTCCGTTCACGAGGTCGGCGGGCGCCGCGGTCCGGGCGAGCTTCCGTACCCGAGGGGCGATGTCGTCCGGCAGTCCCGGCGCAGGCCGTCCGGCCAGCGCTGCGGCCACCTCCGCCAGGCCCGCGACCATCTGTTCCCCGTACGCGGCCCGCAGGGCCTGCCACAACTCGACCTCGGGTGACACCTCCTGACCCTTGCGCTGCCTGTCCAGCCATCCCTGGACCTCGGCGAGCGCGAAGAGCGGACTGTTCGCGGCGCCTCCCGCCGGTGCCGGGAAGTCGTCGTAGCGCCGACGCCAGTTGGAGACAGCAGCCCGGGTGACACCGGCCAGTCGAGCGATCTCGGCACCGGTGACCAGGGGGCCGACCGGTGAAGCTGCGTTGTCCGTCATACATCCAGCGTACACGGACCACTGCCCCTCCTCCAGAGTGAAGTCTGTTGACAGTGCGCACAGACTGGTGTCAATATCCTCCGTGTACCTGGTCCGTCCCGAGCGGGTACGGCGTGCAGCGCGTCCTCGCCGCGACCGCCTCATCCCGTCGTGCCCCACGGCGGAGGGCTGCCCGGACCTGCCTGCGGCACCTTCCTGTCTCCGCCCCGTAGTCCCCGTCACAGCCACAACGGCGCAGGACATCGGTGCATCCCACCCACCTTCAAGAATTTGCCCACTGCTCCACGGAGGCTCGCCATGGCATCGAACACCGCAGTACGCACCGTCTACCGGCTGACCGGTGTCGCGCCCACCCCGGAGGCCATGCTGGAGGCCCTCGACCCGGAGCTTCTGGACAGGCTCGGTGCCGATCTGCACTTCCCCGACGTGCTTGGCGTTCCGGCTGTGTACATCACCTGCGGAATGGAGCACACCGAGGCCCCGTGGTGCGAACCCATGGCACGCACCACCGGCGTCACGGTTGCCGAGAGCGTCCGCCGCACCGCCGCCGTCCTGCTGCTCGCCGTGGACGGCACGGTGTACGCCATCGGCTGCGACCAGGGGTACCGGCTGATCCCCGACCGCCTCAAGGACAAGCGCTTCGGTCTCTCCTTCGCCATCCGGCAGATGGATCCGAACATGATCCGTGGGGCGGTCTCAAGGTCGCTCGGACAGACACGCACCGACATCTCCCTGGTTCCGAGCGGCGCCCCGGTCCCGCTGCTCGGCCTCCGTGACCACTCGCGTGTCGTGCGCAGCCTGGGCGGCTACCTCGACGACCTGCCGCTCACCCGCTCGCGGTACACGCGTGGAAGGGCGGTCAGTGCCCAGGGCGGATGCGGATTGAGGATCGCGCTGGGGATCGAACCGGAGGCCCTGCTCTCCGACTTACGGACCATCGCGAGGATCTGCCGCGAGGACATCCCGCACCAGGAGCTGGAGTTCGTCGACCACATCGTCCCGGTCACCGATCCGACGGTTCTCGACGCCCTCGACCGGGAGCTGGACTACTGTCTCGGTCGGCCCGCCGACGGACGGATCTCCTCCATCGCCCCCTCCGATCACCATGTCGCGTGCACGGAGGCCACCGTGTACATGACGCGGATCAACAGCACCGACGCCTGGCGCTCCGACGACTTCGACCTCGGCTACGTACTCATGCGGGCCCGGCTCGCACCGCCCGGACAGCGCCTCAAGGTGCTGCGCGAGGGGACAGTGACCCTCGCCAGGGACCGCCGGGCAAGTGCAGTCGACACACTCGCCGTGACCAGCGCACTGGCCTGGCTGGAGGTCGGCTCCTCGCTGGGCTCCAGGCGGTTCTTCCTCCTGGAGGGCGAGTGGTACGAGGGCGGGGCCGCCTACGTGGCGGAGAGCCGGGCCACTGTGGCGGCCCTGTTCTCTCCCGTTCCCTCCGTCTCGCTGCCCGCCTGGCTCGACGGTGAGTCCGAGAACACGTACAACAACAGGGTGGCCGATGAGGAGCGGCCGGGCTGGCTCTGTCTCGACACCAAGAACGTCACCAATCCCCTCCGGCCCAGGGACCAGGTCGAGATCTGCGACCTGCTCACGCCCGACGGCACCCTGGTCCTCGTCAAGCGCGCAGGCGGTTCCGGCCCACTGAGCCACCTGTTCAGCCAGGCCAGGGTGGCCGTGGAACTGCTCCAGGAGTCCGCGCAGGTCCGCGCAGAGTTCACTGCGAAGGTCAACCGGCTCAGCGGGGGCAGGTACGTACTTCCCGACGACTTCACGCCCAAGCGGATCGTCCTTGCCATGCTGCTCAAGAACCGGGAGAGTCTGACCCCGGAGTCCGTCTTCGGCTTCTCCCAGATCACCATTGCCCAGACCTCGAAGGCCCTGGCAGCACGTGGGGTGGCTGTCGAGGTCATCGGAATCCCGGAGGGCGGCGTTGACACCGTTCCCCTGCCCATGTGTCGGGTGGGGGTCGGTGCGGGGGTCCCCGGCTGAGTGCCCGTCGGCCCCTCAGGGGCGGCGCTGGTGGCCGACGTCGCGGGCGAGGTCCAGGCCGAGGACGCGGTCGAGGTGGGCGAAGGTCTCGAACTTGGCGCCCGGCGGGACGTCGGACCGTTCCGCCACCTCGGCCAGGAGTGCCAGGACGGCGGCGACGTCGAGATTCTCGGCGAGCGCCGCATGTGACCGCCGCAGCAGGTCGGTGGGGATCGGTCTGGACGGCTGCTGCGCCCAGTCGGCGACCGATCGCCGCCAGTCGCGCAGGGTCCGCCGGGCCCCGGCGAGCGCGGGGCCGGTGACCGTGACCGGGGTTCCGTAGGGGTGGCCGAGCAGCAGCAGGCGTACTGCCAGTGGGTCGGCGGTCTCCGGCATCGTTGCGTCCGAAAGGTCGGCGAGGTCGGGGACTTCCTCCGTCGGTGGCGCGGTGGCGACCTGGCCCACCCCGATCAGGGCGCCGCTCCCGGCGTCGGCCGGGTCGGTACCGGCGGCGGTCACATGCACGTCGGCCGGGCCGCCGAGGGCCGCCTCCGGGCGGTGGGGGCCGATGACGGCAGGGGGGTGGATGCCGAGCACCGCCATCACCCGGTCCAGGGCCCGGGACCGGTCGGGCGTCAGCTCGGGGGTGGTGAGGACCGTGACGACCTGGAGGCCGTTCAGCTCGGCAGTGCGTGCCAGCACGTCGCCGATCAGGGGGACGCGCAGGTGCACCGCGCCGAGCCCGGTGCCGGTGTCCGAGCCCGTGCCGATGTCGCGCAGGTGGACGCAGGTGCGCAGCAGGCGACGGGGGGAGGCGGGGACTTCCACGAGGTGGCCGGTGCGGGTGTCGGTGATGCGCAGCATGGTGTGGAGGCTAGTCGCGGGGGCCTGCCGTGCGCGGGAGCCCGTGCGGGGCATTCGTGCTTCGTGCGGCGGTTGCCCGGAGACTCCGGGGTCTCAGTTCTCCTCCGTCAAGCGCCCCCTGGTCCCCCGGGCCGCTGCTCGAACCGGGGCGGACCGGGGTGGACCGGGCGCCTACGGATCACGGTGACGGACTTGTGCGTGATCGGTAATGCACTTGTGAGCCCACTTTCTTTTCATTTTTTCACTGTGACTAATATCTATCTGTCGAAGTTCTCAACGGATTTGACCAGTCCTGAGGCTGGCATCATCAAGGAGCACGCCCTGCGCACGCGCGCCTCACGGCGGACCGAGTCGACCACCATGTCGCTGCGGACAGCCCTGCTCGTTCTGGCCATCGTTCCCGGCGTCGCGCTGGCCGCCCTCTGGGCCGTCACCAGTGGTCAGACCCTGCTGGACTTCCAACGCCAGGCCGCCCAGGGACAGTTGGCGCAGAAGGCCGGCCAGCCGTCCAACATCGTGTACTACAACCTCCAGCAGGAGCGCCGGCTCAGCGCCGAGGTGCTCGCCCGGCACAAGGGCGCCACCGACGAACTCCAGCAGCAGCGCAAGCGCACCGACGAGGCCGTGCAGAGCTTCCAGTCGCTCTCCGACGTGGCCACCGACGACGCCCCCGCCGAGGTCCGTGACGCGGTCGGCAAGGCCCGCGAGGCCATCAACCAGCTGCCTGCCCAGCGCGCCCTCGTCGACGACGGCGGCAGCGACCAGCAGGAGGCCGTGTACGGCTACTACACGGACCTGATCGCGGTCGACCTCCAGCTCTTCGCGGCGCTCAGCCATGTCGACAACGGCCGGATCACCACGCTCTCGCAGCCGCTGGTCGACCTGTTCTGGACCAAGGAGATGATCTCCCGTTCGGACGCCCTGCTGGCGCGCGGCTGGTCCGAGGGGAAGCTCAGCGCCGAGGACCTGAAGCAGGTCCGGGAGGCTGTTTCCGGCCAGGAACTCCAGTACTCCACCAAGGTCGTTCCCCAACTGCCGTCGGACGAGAAGGCCATGTGGGAGCAGATCACCCGCAGCGCGGCCTGGAAGACCAAGACGCGGGTGGAGAACGACGTGCTGCGCCCGGCCGACGCCGACGCGGACGGGTTCGTCGCCCTGAAGGCCCGGGAGAAGACCTGGCGCGGAGCGATGGACGAGCTCGACCCGCAGATCGAGAAGCTGCTGGAGCACCGCACCGCCCTCGTGGTCGAGGAGGGCAAGGGCAGCGTCATGTCGCTGTTGCTGAAGATGGTGCTGACCACGGTCATCGGTCTGGCGGCCGTGATCGCGGTCATCTTGACCACCTGGCGCCTCACCCGTAACCTCCGCCGCCGGATCGGCAGCCTGCAGGAGCGGGCCGAGGAGCTGGAGAAGGCCCTGCCGGACGTCGTCGAGCGGCTCGGCCGGGGCGAGCGGATCGATGTCGAGGCCGAGGCGCGTGCCATCGAGCACGACAGCAAGGACAGCAGGAGCGACGAGCTGACCCAGCTCGGCGACGCGCTCAACCTGGCGCGCACCAGTGCACTGGCGGCGGCCGTCAAACAGGCCGACCAGCACCGCGGCTTCGAGCGGCTGCTCCAGCGCATCGCCCGCCGCACCCAGCAGTTGATCGGCCAGCAGCTGAAGAAGCTGGACGAGCTGGAGCGCAAGCACGAGGACCCCGAGGTGCTCGACGGTCTCTTCGACCTCGACCACCTCACCGCCCGGCTGCGGCGGTACGAGGAGAACCTGGTGATCCTCGCGGGCGGTTCCCCGCACCGGCGCTGGCGCAAGCCGGTTCCGCTGCTGGACGTGATGCGTTCCGCCCAGGGCGAGGTGCAGGACTACCGGCGTGTGGTGCTGGACCTCGACGGCAGCCCCTGGCTGTCGGAGCGGGCTGTCGGCCCGGTCTCCCATGTGCTGGCCGAGCTCATCGAGAACGCGCTCAGCTTCTCCCGGCCGCCGAGCCCGGTCGAGGTCAGGGCCGCCAAGGTGAGCCGCGGTCTGGCCATCGAGGTCGAGGACCGCGGCCTCGGGATGGAGGAGGAGCAGCTGGCGGCGGCCAACGAGCTGATGGTCCGGCCGCCCCGGATGGACGTGCTCGCCCACTCCGACGACATCCGTCTCGGTCTGTATGTGATCGCCCGGCTCGCGGACCAGCACGGCCTGCGGGTGGAGTTCCGCTCCTCGGCGTACGGCGGTACCCGCGTGGTCCTGCTCGTCCCCGACGAGCTCACCGTCCCCGAACCGCGGACCGGTCCGGTCGGCGTGCCCTCCCCCGCTGCCGCCGCCCCCGCCGCGCCTGCGGCCCCCGCCGACGACGAGGCGCTGCCCACCCGCGTACAGGGTCAGGCGCTGGCCGGAGTCACCGCGCTGAACACGGCGGGCGTCCCGTACGCCACCACCGAGCAGCCGTACACGGTCGCCGAACAGTCCTATACGGCCCCGGCACCGGCCCCGGAACAGGGGCAGGAGCCGTACCGGACGGAGCAGGAACAGCCGTACCGGCCGGCCGAGACCCCGTTCGCGGGCCAGGAACAGCCGTACGCCGCGCAGGAGAACCCGTACGGCCCGGCCGAACAGCCGTACATGACGGCCGCCGGCCAGTACCCCGTGGACCGGCCTCCGTACCCGGCGCCCGAGGAGCCGTACGCCACTCCGCAGCAGCCGTACGCCGCTCCGTACTCCTCCGGCACCGGGGCGGACGGCACGTCCCTGCCGATTCCCGCACCCCGGCAGTCCGAGCCGGAGACCGTCCCGCCCGCCCGGCTGCCGGTGTCCGAGCCCGACCACCCGGCCCCGCCGGACCCGGGAGCCGTCCGCGCGCAGGACGTGGAGCACGGGTCCGACCGGCCCGCCCTCCCCGCCCCCGGCGCGGAACCCCCGTTGCCCCGCCGGGTACGGCAGGCCAGCCTGGCCGACGAACTGCGGATCGCCCCGGCCTCCCGGCCCGCCGCGCCGCAGCAGCCGAACCGGCCGGAGAACCCGCAGCCACGTCCGGAGCCGCG
>NZ_JBEXPH010000008.1:0-104659 GCF_040611955.1 Streptomyces sp. NPDC006510
CTTACCGATGTCCAGGCCCGCTTCCTTCAGGAAGCCGGACGGGCTGGTGAGGAGCGAGAGCGACCAGGGCGCGAGCACCAGCAGCGGGGTGCCGATCGCGGCGAGGAAACGGAGCCCGTACGCGGTGATGTCACCGCGGCGCAGGACGAGCACGCCGATGCCGAGGACCACGGCGAGCGGCCACACGATCGGCGTGAACGCCATCGCGAAGGTGAGGAGCAGGGTGTACGCCCAGGTGGCACGCCAGCTGCCGCGGGCGTCACCGGCGGCGCGCATGCCGTGCGCGGAGACGGCGGCGCGGGCGATCAGCGGGAGCAGCACGGCCAGTACGGCGGTGCCGAGGCGGCCGGTCGCCAGGGCGCCGGTCGCGGCGGGCAGGAAGGCGTACGCGACGCTCGCCCAGGCCCGCAGCAGCCTCGATTCGAGCAGCGGCCGGGAGACGAAGTACGCGGTGAGTCCGGCGAGCGGGACCGAGCAGACCAGCAGGAGCGTGAGCGCGAAGCCGGTCGAGCCGAGGAACAGCGCGGAGAGGGCCGAGATCACGGCGAGGTAGGGCGGCGCGGTCTGCGTGCCGCCGGTGCCGACCGTGTGCCAGCCGTCCGCGTACTTGCTCCACAGGTCGGCGACGTCGGCGGGTGCGGGCAGCAGTGCGCCGCCGGTCAGCGCTCCGCCGCCGAGGAGGCCGCGGCAGGCGACGAGCGAGACGAGGAGCAGGACGGCGAAGAGCACCGGGCCCGGCTTGCGCCCGATCCGCTTGAGCCGCGCGAACTGCTCGATCTCCAGGAAGTCGGCGTCGTCGCCGCCGGGGCCGGACTCCACGGCGCCGTGCCGGGAGCCACCCGAGTCGGCGTCGGAACCGCTGCCGAAGTTTCCGGCGACCTGCTCCACGGTGGCGCGGACGGTGGCACCGGGCGGCGGGAAGAGGCCGCGCAGTTCGGCCTGGTCCACGACGCCCTTGCCGCGGCTGCGCCGGGCCGACAGGATCCGGCCGGGACGCAACAGGGTGCCGAAGAACCCGGCGACCTCGTCGAGGGCCTGGCCGGGCACCTTGCCGACGAGATAGGCGAGGGTGCGCAGCAGGGTGCCGACGACGAGCCTGAGCATCACCCAGGGCAGCGCCTTGGCGCGGGCGTTGACCAGCATCGTGTAGACGGCACCGGCCTTGTCGACGCGGTGCGGGGAGGCGACCGAACGCCCCGCGCAGTCGATGGGGCGACGCTCGCGGGCGGAGGCCTCGGCGTGCCGGAGGACGGCGTCGGGGGCGACGAGCACCCGGTGTCCCGCGGTGTGCGCGCGCCAGCACAGGTCGACGTCGTCACGCATCAGCGGGAGCCTGCGGTCGAACCCGCCCAGCTCCTCCCAGATGTCACGGCGGATCAGCATCCCGGCGGTGGAGACGGAGAGCACGGTACGGACCTGGTCGTGCTGGCCCTGGTCCTGCTCGCGCCGGTCGAGCCCGGTCCAGCGGCGTCCGCTGTTGGCGATGGAGACGCCGACTTCGAGCAGTTGCTTGCGGTCGTACCAGCCGCGGAGCTTGGGGCCGACGATCGCGGCGTGCGGGTCGGCGTCGACGACGCGCAGCAGTTCGGCGAGCGCGTCGGGCTCGGGTGCGCAGTCGTCGTGGAGCAGCCAGAGCCACTGCACCGGTTCGCCGTGCGGCAGTTCGGGCAGGTCGTAGGCGTCGTCGCGCCAGCTCCTGCTGACGGGGTCCCAGCTGCTGGGGCGCTTCAGGTACGGCAGGTCCTCGGGGGTGAGGACGCCGGCCGTGCGGGTCGCCTCGTCGACGGCGGTACCGAAGCTCGTACGCCGCGCGAGGTGCAGGACCCGTTCGGCGCCGAGCGCCTCGGTGACCAGGCGCGCGGAGTCGTCGGCGCTGCCGGTGTCGGCGGCGACGACGTTCTGTACGGGGCGTTCCTGCCCGAGCAGCCCGGAGAGCGCGTCGGGCAGCCAGCGTGCGCCGTCGTGGGAGACGAGCACGGCGGTGACGACATGCCGGGGGAACTCTGGGGCGGCGGCGGCCGCGTACGGCGCCGCCGATTGGCTGTGCACGGACATCGAGGTACGGGCCCTCCGGCCGGGTCCGGGGGGCGTCCCCCCGGGGGCTGCATCGGTGTACACGCGCGTCCTGTCGGGGCGTTGGCGTGTCTCGGACGGGGCCCCACACTAACGGTACGGATTACCGCGATGGCGCCGAGCGCTCGAACGGGGCCGCGACCGGGCGGGGGTGGAGCCGCGGCGGGTACGGCGATGGCCCGTCGTCTGCGGGCAGGATGCAGGCGGCGGGCCATGGTCGGTCGCGGTCCGGATGTCCGGATCTTCGGTTGTCAGTATGTTCCGGGTGTTGGGGGTATCCCGGAAGTTCCGGTGATGAGGCGTTCCGTCGGCGCGGTGTTCCGCGGTCAGACGGCGGCCTTCTTCAGCCGTCGTCGTTCACGTTCCGAGAGACCGCCCCAGATCCCGAAGCGTTCGTCATTGGAAAGGGCATATTCAAGGCATTCGGACCGGACCTCACAGGCGAGACAGACCTTCTTGGCCTCGCGGGTGGATCCGCCCTTCTCGGGGAAGAAGGACTCGGGATCGGTCTGGGCGCACAGTGCGCGCTCCTGCCAGCCGAGTTCCTCGTCCGCGTCCTCGACCAGCAGTTGCTGGAACAGCTCGGTCATGTGCGCCCCTCGTCTGTCTCTTGCGTCCCCGTGATGCAGCCGTTGCTGATTGCGGCCGAACGACACGAGTGAAATTACAAGTGTGTAGCTCCAGGCCAGTCAAGCGAAGATCTGCTATTGGCCCAGGTATTCACTCTGCGGAACCAAGCCTATGCGGAAAGTGTGCAAATCACCAAAAACCTGACATATGCCATCGCGTCCGCCGCGCCCCCGCTTCTCACTGGGTGAGACGAATTGAGTCACCCCGATGTTGCGATTCGATCACCGAAGCGATCAAGATCACATTCGGGTCACGGAGCCTCAACATGGTTTGCGGGCACGGCTGATGCGCCACATCTCCGCCGCGATGGCCGCACAAACCTTTCTCCGCTCCCAGTAACCGGATGAGGTGAAACATTACCCCCAAATCGGGCATCAGGTTGACAGTGGAGGATCCAGCCGGTCTCCTTGACTGCATGCCAGCGACCACCGCGATGTACGCCACCCACGCCCGTGGGTTCCGCACCGCTGTCCAGGCTCGCTGTTGCTGTTCCAGCTGTCACAGCTGTTGATGCCCCCAGGGCGCCGGCTCTGATCCAGCTCCTTTCGCAGAACCTCTCCGCAGCGCTTTCGCAGGACTTCCTCCTCCGCGCGGCCGAGGCTCTCCGGTCTCCGCGACACCCCGCACATGCACCTCCCATGCCGAGGAACCACCGCATCCATGAACAGCGACAGCGACCTTCAGATCGCCGGCGACATCCTTGAGGTCCAGCACCTCCTCCAGCCGGCCCGCGAGCACCCCTCCACCGTCTCCGAGTTCGTCGGGCTCGCCCGCAGCATCGCCGCCGACCGTGCGCAGTGGGCGCCGCTCGTCCGGTACGACACCACCACCCGCTGGTACCACCGGCTGCGCACCGTTCCCCAAGCTCTCGGCTCCGCCCGAGCAGGGGAGGCCCCACTCGGATACGAGGTCTGGCTGCTCAGCTGGGTGCCCGGCCAGGGCAGCGGGCGCCACGACCACGGTCCGTCCTCCGGCGTACTGACCGTCCTGGAAGGCCGGTTGACCGAGCGCACCGAGCGCACCGACCGGGTGCTGGACTCCGGTGCGCAGCGGGTCTTCGCGCCCGGCTATGTGCACGAAGTGGTCAACGACTCCCTCGAACCGGCCGTCAGCCTGCACATCTACTACCCGGGACTGACCGAGATGCCGATGCACGCTGCGCAGTGCGCCCCGGCGGCCGTGGATGTCGTACCCGCCTGACAGCCCACCCGTCGCCCACCACCGCCCCGACAAGGATCAGGCTCCGCCTGACAGACTGTCTGCATGCGCATTGTGGTTCTGGCCGGCGGTATCGGTGGTGCTCGTTTTCTGCGTGGCCTCAAGCAGGCCGCGCCCGACGCGGACATCACGGTGATCGGCAACACCGGTGACGACATCCATCTGTTCGGGCTGAAGGTCTGCCCCGACCTCGACACCGTGATGTACACCCTCGGCGGTGGCATCAACGAGGAGCAGGGCTGGGGGCGTACGGACGAGAGCTTCCACGTCAAGGAGGAGCTCGCGGCGTACGGCGTGGGGCCGGAGTGGTTCGGGCTCGGCGACCGTGACTTCGCGACGCACATCGTCCGTACGCAGATGCTGGGCGCGGGCTATCCGCTGAGCGCCGTCACCGAGGCGCTCTGCGCGCGCTGGAAGCCGGGGGTCCGGCTGCTGCCGATGTCCGACGACCGGGTCGAGACGCATGTCGCGGTCGACCTGGACGGCGAGCGCAGGGCGATCCACTTCCAGGAGTACTGGGTGAAGCTGCGTGCCTCGGTCCAGGCTCGGGCGATCGTGCCGGTCGGCGCCGAGCAGGCCAAGCCGGCTCCGGGAGTGCTGGAGGCCATCGCCGAGGCCGACGTGATCCTCTTCCCGCCGTCCAACCCCGTCGTTTCGGTGGGGACCATTCTTGCCGTGCCCGGGATCCGGGAGGCCATCGCCGAGGCAGGGGTGCCGGTCGTCGGCCTCTCCCCCATCGTCGGCGACGCGCCCGTGCGCGGCATGGCGGACAAGGTGCTCGCCGCGGTGGGCGTCGAGTCGACGGCGTCGGCCGTGGCCACGCACTACGGCTCCGGGCTGCTCGACGGATGGCTCGTCGACACGGTGGACGCCGGGGTGGTCGGCGAGGTGGAGGCCGCGGGTATCCGCTGCCGTTCCGTGCCGCTGATGATGACCGATGTCGACGCGACGGCGGAGATGGCCCGGCAGGCCCTGGCGCTGGCCGAGGAGGTACGGGCGTGAGCGTCGGCGAGGCCCCCTCGTACCGGGTCTGGGCGCTGCCCGGGATGCCCGAGGTGCGGGCCGGGGACGACCTGGCGAAGCTGATCGCCGCGACCGGGCCGGGGCTGGTCGACGGTGACGTCCTGCTGGTCACCTCGAAGATCGTCTCCAAGGCGGAGGGCCGGATCGTCGAGGCCACCGACCGCGAGGCGGCGATCGACGCCGAGACGGTACGGGTGGTGGCGCGGCGCGGCACGCTGCGGATCGTCGAGAACCGGCAGGGTCTGGTCATGGCCGCGGCCGGGGTCGATGCCTCTAACACCGCCGTCGGCACGGTGCTGTTGCTGCCCGAGGACCCCGACGCCTCGGCGCGTGCGATCCGCGACGGACTGCGGGACGCGCTCGGCGTCGAGGTCGGGGTCCTGGTCACGGACACCTTCGGGCGCCCGTGGCGCAACGGGCTGACCGATGTGGCGATCGGGGCGGCCGGGGTCCGGGTACTGGACGATCTGCGCGGCGGCACCGACGCGTACGGCAATCCGCTGAGCGCCACCGTGGTCGCCACCGCCGACGAGCTGGCCTCGGCCGGTGATCTCGTCAAGGGCAAGGCCTCGGGGTTGCCGGTCGCGGTGGTGCGGGGGCTCGGTCATGTGGTGGACCCGGCGGATGCGGCGGGCGGCGCCCGCGAGTTGGTGCGGGTCGCGGCCGACGACATGTTCCGGCTCGGCACGTCGGAGGCGGTACGGGAAGCGGTGACCCTGCGGCGTACGGTGCGCGAGTTCACCGACGATCCGGTGGACCCGGGGGCGGTGCGGCGGGCCGTGGCCGCGGCGGTGACGGCGCCCGCGCCGCATCACACGACGCCGTGGCGGTTCGTCCTGCTGGAGTCCGAGCGGTCGCGGACCCGGCTGCTCGACGCGATGCGGGACGCGTGGGTCGCGGATCTGCGGCGGGACGGCAGGAGCGAGGAGTCGATCGCCAAGCGGGTGCGGCGGGGCGATGTGCTGCGCCGGGCGCCGTATCTGGTGGTGCCGTGTCTGGTGATGGACGGCTCCCACACGTACGGGGACGAGCGGCGGGACACGGCGGAGCGCGAGATGTTCGTGGTCGCCGCGGGGGCCGGCATCCAGAACTTCCTGGTGGCCCTGGCCGGCGAGCAGCTGGGCTCGGCGTGGGTGTCGTCGACGATGTTCTGCCGTGCCGTGGTGCGCGAGGTGCTGGACCTGCCGGGGACCTGGGATCCGCTGGGTGCGGTGGCGGTGGGGCGTACGGCGGCTCCGCCCGCGGCTCGGGCGGAGCGGGACGCGGAGGGGTTCGTCGAGGTGCGCTGAGGCGGGGCGGGGGCCCGGGGCCGCCGTGGCCGGGGTGATGCGGACGGGAGGGCCTACAGGCGTGCGATGTCGCCTCGGGTCATGCGCGGGGCCCGGCGGGCCGGGATGTGGCCCGACAGCAGGATGAGGCGGACCGCCCGGTGGCGCTGGCCCTCGTAGGGGGCGAGCAGGGCCAGCATCTCCTCGTCGTCGGCGTCCCTGTTGCCCGCCAGGGCATGGCCGACGATGCCGGGCAGGTGGAGATCACCGACCGTGACCGCGTCCGCGGCACCGTTCGAGCGCTGGAGCGTCTCGGCCGAGGTCCAGGGGCCGATGCCGGGGATCAGTTCCAGGCGGGCCATGGCCTCCGGGAGCTCCATGGCCGCCGCCTCCTCCAGGCGGCGGGCCACGCGTACCGCGCGCAGGATCGTGCCCGAGCGTTTGGCGTCGACGCCCGCGCGGTGCCATTCCCAGGACGGGATCAAGGACCAGGTGCGGGCGTCCGGCATGACGTGCAGGCCCAGCGCGGTGAACGCGGCGTGGTCCGTGGGGCCGGGCGCCGGGGTGCCGTGCTTGCGGACCAGGAGACGCCAGGCGCGGTAGGCCTCGTCCGTGGTGACCTTCTGTTCCAGGATCGACGGGATCAGCGACTCCATGACCAGGCCGGTGCGCAGCAGACGCAGGCCGGGGCGGCGGTGCCGGGTCAGGGCGAGCAGCCGGTGGCGCGGCCGGAAGGCGTCCGGGTCGTCCGTCGCGCCGAGCAGCGTCGGGAGCCGGTCCAGCAGCCACGGGGCGCCGGGTCCCCACGCCGCCGCCTCGATCCGGCCGCCCCGGGCGGTGAGCCGGAGGGTGCCGGGGCCTCCGGGCGTGCGGCTGGCCCGCCAGGCCGTGCCGTCCCCGGTCATCCGGAACGTGGGGTCGGCGGGGCCCCGGCGCAGGGGGCCGACGACCAGGCGCAGGTCGAAGGGGCCGGGCGGGGTCCACTCACGGGTCAGCGCGTCCGCCGCCCGAGCCGCCGCCTGGTGCGGGACGGCCGCGCGGGGGGTGCTGCGGGGTGCGAATCGTCCTGCCACGGTGAGGTCCTCGGTCGTCGGGGTGCCTGTCGAGGGTAAGCGCTGCGGCTTGGTGCCGGGGGTGTTCGCCGGGTGAGCCGGGGCGTCCACCGGACGAGCCGCCCGGCTGTCCACCGGACCGCGCCCCGCTATTCGTCGGAGGAGAAGCGCACTGCCGCGTCCGGGAGGACCGCCCCGCACCAGACGCGGATGCCGTCGCGCAGTTCGTTGTCGGCGCCGACCTGGGCCCCGTCCCCGACGACCGCGCCCGTGAGCACCGTACGGCTGCCGATCCGGGCACCGGCTCCGACCAGCGAGTCCTTGATCACGGCGCCCGGCTCGACGACCGCGCCGGCCAGTATCGCGGAGCCGTCGATCCGGGCCCCTTCGCCGATCAGGGCGCCCTCTCCGACCACCGTACCGCCGCTGATCTTGGCGTCGTCGGCGACGGAGGCCGTCGGCAGCACGAGCCCGTCGCCGCACCGGCCGGGGACGGCCGGGGACGGGGCGCGGCCCAGGACCAGATCGGCGGAGCCGCGTACGAAGGCCTGCGGGGTGCCGAGGTCCAGCCAGTAGGTGGAGTCGACCATGCCCTGGAGGTGCGCTCCGGAGGCGAGCAGTCCGGGGAAGGTCTCGCGCTCGACGGAGACGGGACGGCCGGCCGGGATGGTGTCGATGACCGACCTGCGGAAGATGTACGCCCCGGCGTTGATCTGGTCGGTGACGATCTCCTCGGGCGTCTCGGGCTTCTCCAGGAACGCGGTGACCCTGCCGCTGCCGTCCGTCGGCACGAGGCCGAAGGCGCGCGGGTCCTCGACGCGGGTGAGATGGAGGGAGACATCCGCTCCGGAGCTCGTGTGCGAGGCGACCAGCGACCGGATGTCCAGGCCGGTGAGGATGTCTCCGTTGAAGACGAGAACCGGGTCGTCCGGGCCCGCGGTCAGCCGGGACGCGACGTTGCGTATCGCTCCGCCGGTGCCGAGCGGTTCGCGTTCGGTGACGTACTCGATGTGGAGGCCGAGCGACGCGCCGTCGCCGAAGTACGGTTCGAAGACCTCTGCCAGGTACGACGTCGCGAGCACGATGTGCTCGACCCCGGCGGCACGGGCGCGCGCCAGCTGGTGGGTGAGGAACGGAACGCCCGCTGCCGGAACCATGGGCTTGGGCGTGTGCACCGTGAGCGGGCGCAGCCGGGTTCCCTTTCCGCCGACCAGGAGGATCGCTTCTCTTGCCTCTGTCACAGCACTGACTCTGCTTCCTGCTGGGGCCTGTCCTGGTTTCGGCTGGCCAGTGTATGCAGACCGGTTCGGTCGTCCCCGGTCAGCGGCCCACAGCGGTCCGAGGCGGCGTTTCGCGTGGTTGCGTTCAGCGGCCCTGGAGCTGGGCGGAGCTGGTCCGGGCCGAGCCGAGCTTCTTGTAGAGACGCGCTCCGGGGCATTCGGTTGCGAAGCCGTCCCGATGACCGGAGATGACGTTGAGTTTGACCTTCTTGCCCTTCTTGTACTTGTTCCCGCCGCCCGAGACGAGCGTGGCCTTGCCGCGCGGGTTGGCGCCGAACAGGCCGAGCTTCCAGGCGGTGAGCTTCGCGACGGCGCTCACCGCGGCGGCGGGCGGGTTCGATTGGGTGAAGGTCCCGAGGACCGCGATGCCCATGCTGTCGCTGTTGAAGCCGAGCGTGTGCGCTCCCAGGACGGCCCTGGTCACGCCTCCCGCCCGTCCTTCGTAGATGTTTCCGCACTTGTCGACGGCGAAGTTGTAGCCGAAGTCGCGCCAGCCGCTGCTCTTGACGTGGTAGCGGTAGATGCCGCGCAGGACCGAGGGCGCCTGGGAGCACTTGTAGTTGTTGCCCGTGGCACTGTGGTGGATGAAGGCGGCCTTGACCGTGCTGGTGTAGACGAATTTGCTTTCCCTGAGCTTCTCGTCGGCGCCCCAGCCCTTGCGGGTGATGATGCGCGGACGGGGACCGATGTACGGCCGGGCGCCGGGGGCGAGGCCGGCCTCCGCCTCGCCCAGCGCCTCGGACTCGGTCTTGCCCAGGGCGGGGAGCACGCTCGGGGCAAGGGGTGCGGTGCGCCCGTCCGCGGCCTCCGCACCTGCCGCGGCCTCCGCACCCGCCTCGGTCCCGGTGCCGGTCTCGGTCTCGGTCCCGGTCTGGGTGCCGGCCGCGGCCTCGGCGCCGGTCGCGGGGAGCTGCTGCGGGTCCTTGCCGGGGTCGACGAGTTCGAGGCGCAGCCCTCTGGGCAGTTGTACGGCGGTGTCGGTGCGGTCCTGCGGGTCCGGGGCCTCGGGGCGTACCCGGACCGCGACGCCGTCCGAGTCGCCGACCCAGAGCGGGGCGGTGGAGCCCCGGACGGTGCCGGATTCGCGCTCGGCGGTGCCGGGGTCGGCGGAGTGTTCGGCGTTGTGCGTCTCCAGGTCCTGCCAGTCCGACCAGTCGCCGGTGGCGGTCGCGCGGGCGCGGACCTGGACGGTGCCGTGGAGTTCGGCGTCCGCGTCGTCCCAGACGACGCCGACCAGGGAGAAGGGGTCGACCTCGCGTTCGGGCAGCCCCTGTTCGGGGGCGTCCGCGGTCCGGGTGGGTTCGTCGGTGGCCCGGTCGGACGGTGCCGACAGGGTCTGCATCGGGAGGGACTGCGTCGAGCCCGGCACATCGACGGGCTCGGCGGAGTCGGCAGGGGCAGTGGGAGTGTCCGGGGCGGCGCCCGCGGGCGCGGCCAGCGGCAGTGCGAGAACGGCCGCGCAGGTGACACTGATCGAGGTTGCAATGAAGGCACGCATGCGAATAATCCTGGGCATATCCCGGCAACTCCGGCCACCGGTGTGTCCCCGCGCAATTGACGGCCCGTCTGCCGAACCGGTGCAGCGGCCACTCTTCTGCCCCACCGGGCCCGGCGCCGCCGCGTACCCTTGCGCGGATGAACGCCACCGACCGCACCCCTGCCGACCTGCTGCGTTCCGCGCTCGCCGCGGACCCGGCCCGCCCCTTGGTCACTTTCTACGACGACGCCACCGGAGAACGCGTCGAACTGTCGGTGGCCACCTTCGCCAATTGGGTGGCCAAGACCGCCAACCTCCTGCAGGGCGATCTCGCCGCCGCCC
The DNA here is from genome assembly GCF_040611955.1 of Streptomyces sp. NPDC006510. Lineage (NCBI taxonomy): Bacteria > Bacillati > Actinomycetota > Actinomycetes > Kitasatosporales > Streptomycetaceae > Streptomyces > Streptomyces sp. NPDC006510. The sequence goes on from NZ_JBEXPH010000008.1 coordinate 10,364, forward strand.
CCGGCGACCGGCTCGCGCTCCTGCTGCCCGCGCACTGGCAGTCCGCGGTCTGGCTGCTCGCCTGTTCCTCGGTCGGCGTGATCGCCGATGTGCAGGGCGACCCGGCCGACGCCGATCTCGTCGTCAGCGGCCCGGACACGCTGGAGGCCGCCCGCGCCTGCCGCGGCGAGCGGGTCGCGCTGGCGCTGCGCCCGCTGGGCGGCAGGTTCCCGCAGCCGCCCGAGGGCTTCGCCGACTACGCGGTCGAGGTGCCGAGCCAGGGCGACCGGTTCACACCGTTCGCCCCCGTGGACCCGGACGCCCCCGCGCTGGCGGTGGACGGCGTCGAACTGACGGCGGCGCGACTGGTGGCGCGGGCCCGCGAGGACGCGGCCGGGCTCGGCCTGGCCGCCGGATCTCGGTTGCTCACGGGACGTACGTACGACACCTGGGAGGGGCTGAGCGCGGGGCTGTTCGCGCCGCTGGCGGCCGGAGGGTCCGTGGTCCTGTGCCGGCACCTGGGGCAGTTGGGCGAAGAAGGTCTCGCGAAGCGCGTCGAGAGTGAACGGGTCACCAACAGCGCGGTATGACAAGCACCCTGAGGGCCACTCGTCCGGCCCAAACCGGGCCGAGTCCTCGGGGCTTCGCGTCAACTCCGGTACATGATCGGCGGTACAGACCACCTGGGACACAACCAAGCGTGACGTTCAGCCGTCTACTCCTGCGACCGGCGGCCCGACGCGCCGCCGAACGTTAAGGATGGACGCAGACGTGAGCGAAAGCGCCGGCCCGCCGGACGACTCCGACGACTCGGCGGCGGGCGGGGACAGGGCGCGGTCCGAAGACGGATCCGGCGCCGCCCCGGTAACCGGAGCCGGCCACCGGCGCCACTGGCTGCGCTGGACCGCGCTCGGCGCCTCGTTCGTCGTCCTGGTCGCGGCGGGCGTCGGCTGGTGGCTGTACAGGAAGCTCGACGGCAACATCAGGACCGACACGTCCGCGGCCGCCGAACTCAAGGCGTACGAGCGGGAGCGGCCCGCCTCCGTGGTGCACGACGCGGAGAACATCCTGCTCATCGGCTCGGACAGCCGGGCCGGTGACAACCGCAGGTACGGCCGTGACGACGGCGGCAGCCAGCGCTCGGACACCACGATCCTGCTCCACCTCGCCGCGGACCGGAAGAGCGCCACCGCGATGTCCCTGCCGCGCGATCTGATGACGGAGATCCCGGTCTGCCACAAAGCGGACGGCACGACCACGAAGAAACAATTCGCCCAGTTCAACTGGGCCTTCGAGTTCGGCGGCACCGCCTGCACGATCCGTACGGTCGAGAAGATGACCGGCATTCGGATCGACCACCACATGGTCGTCGACTTCGACGGCTTCAAGGACATGGTCGACGCCGTGGACGGGGTCGAGGTCTGCCTCAAGAAGCCGGTCGACGACGCCGACGCCCATCTGAAGCTCCCCGCCGGGCGCCAGACGCTCGACGGCGAGCAGGCGCTGGGGTACGTGCGGGCCCGCAAGTCGATCGGCAACGGCAGTGACACCGAACGGATGGACCGCCAGCAGCAGTTCCTGGGCGCGCTGGTCAACAAGGTGCAGAGCGACGGCGTCCTGCTCAATCCGACCCGCCTCTACCCGGTGCTGGACGCGGCCACCAAGGCGCTGACCACCGACTCGGGGCTGGACAGCCTCAAGGACCTGTACGAGCTGGTGCGCGGCATGCGCAACGTACCGACCGACAAGGTGCAGTTCCTGACTGTGCCCCGGCAGCCGTACGCCGCCAACCGGAATCGGGACGAACTCGTGCAGCCCGATGCGAACCGGCTCTTCAAGCGGTTGCGCGAGGACGATCCGGTCGCCGTGGTCCCGGCGGACCGGCTCAAGCGTGACGACGAGAAGAACAACGGGAAAAACAATGCGACGGCCGATACTCCGGACGCTTCGGGCCCCAGCCCCACACCGACCTATTCGGGCAACAACGCGGCGGCGGACCTGTGCAAGCAGTAAAGCAATTCCCAAGCAGAGGCCGGTGATCGGCGTGTAATGAGCAGTATGACCAGTTGTAAGGATCGTGGAATTTGTCACGCACGTCGCTCGACGCCGAACAGGGCCGATAGTGTGACGCGATCCGGTGCTACCGGCCATCAGGCCGCGCACTTCTGGAGCGAAAGAACGAGCGCCTGATCGGGGGAGGCGCCTCGCGTGGCACCGACGGAGGACTCAAGCAACCGTGGATGCGCAAAGCCGTGGGCGGGCGGACGGAATCGACCCCGCAGACCAGTGGGTACTCAACCCGCACACCGGCGATTACGAACTGCGACTGAATAATTCCGGAGGGGATTCGGGCGAGTCTTCCCGTACTTCCGGCACGCGTGTCCCCAAGAGCAGAGGGCCGGTCCGGGACGGTGCCGGCGGGCGCAGAGGCGGCTCCCGCGACGGCAGGGGCGAGCGCCGGAATCCGGCCCGCGAGGGTCAGGGGTCCGGTGCGAACCGCGAGGTGCCGGGCCAGCGCGGCCGCCGTTCGGCCAACGGCCCGCGCGGCCAGGAGAGTTCCGGTCCGGGTGGGCCGGCGGGCCGCCGCAGCCGCAAGGCCCCCAAGGCCCGCCGCAAGAAGGCGCTGCTGTGGACGGGCGGCACGATGGCGTTCGTGCTGGTCGGCCTGTCGGTGGGTGGCTACGCGCTGTACCAGCACTTCAACGGCAACCTGAACACGGTCGACGTGGGCGGGGCCGGCAACAAGAACGTCTTCGACACCGACGCCCCGGTCAACATCCTGATCATCGGTACCGACAAGCGCACCGGCAAGGGCAACGAGGGGTACGGCGACAAGGGCAGCGTGGGCCACGCCGACACCAACATCCTCTTCCACGTCTCCGAGGACCGCACCAACGCGACGGCGCTCAGCATCCCCCGCGACCTGATCACCAACATCCCGGACTGCAGAACCAAGCAGCCGGACGGCTCGGAGAAGCTCATCCGGGGTACGCAGAACGTCCGCTTCAACCAGAGCCTCGGTCAGGAGGGCCGTAACGCCGGCTGCACCATGGAGACGGTCAAGGAGATCACCGGCCTGAAGGTCGACCACTTCATGATGGTCGACTTCAACGCGGTGAAGGAGCTGTCCACGGCAGTCGGCGGGGTCGAGATCTGCCTGGCCAAGCCGGTCAAGGACCCGGACTCGCACCTGGACCTGCCGGCGGGCGAGCACCGCATCCAGGGCGAGGACGCCCTGGCGTTCGTACGGACCCGGCACAGCTTCGGCAACCATGGCGACCTGGACCGGATCAAGATCCAGCAGCAGTTCATCGCCTCGATGATCCGGCAGATGCAGTCGGACGACACCCTGACCAGCCCGACCAAGCTCTTCAAACTGGCGGACGCGGCGACCAAGGCACTCACCGTCGACACCGGCATCGGCACGGGGAAGAAGCTGGCCTCGCTGGCCCAGGAGCTCGGCAAGGTCAACACGAAGAACATCACCTTCACCACGGTGCCGGTGCTCGACAACCCGGCCGAGAAGACACCGGTCACCGTCGTACTGAACAAGCCCAAGGCCGACCCGCTGTTCGCCATGATGCGCGACGACACCTCACTGACCGAGGTGAAGTCGAAGAAGAAGGCCGCGAAGAGCAAGCAGGACGCGCTCCTCAAGGGCCCCAAGGCCGCCGCGGGCGACGTACGCGTCGACGTGTACAACGGCGGCAAGGTCCCCGGTGCCGCGCAGGCGACGGTCGTCTGGCTGCAGAACGAGCAGGGCGTGCTCAAGTCCACGAACAAGGCCAACGCCCCGGCGAAGATCGAGAAGACGACGCTGGAGTACGCGCCGAACCAGGCGGACCAGGCACGCGCGCTGGCCGCCATGATGGGCCTGCCCGGCTCGGCCATGAAGAAGGGCAGCACGGACGCCACGGGGCTCCAGGCGATGGTGCTGACGCTGGGCGACGACTTCAAGGGCGCGGGCACGCCCATCACCGGACCGGCGAAGGTGCCGGACGACATTCAGCAGGCAAACGCCGACAAGGCAGAGTGCGCCAAGTGACACCGGGTCACTGCGCCGAACCACGAGTCTGAGCAGCAGGGGGGTCCTGGTGGCACGGAGCGGTATGCCCGGGGAGGGGACGCGGCCACGCGTCCGGCAGGCCGGTCGACCCGGCCGGGACGGCGGTCTCCACGAGGAGACGCCGGAACAGGAGACGGACTCCGGCGGAGGTGGCCGCCCGGCCGCCCCGGCGGAGGGCGGTCACCGGCGCGGTGGCCCGAAGCGGCACGGCAAGAAGGGCAAACGCCGGGTGCTGCGCTGGGTCGCGTCGGTGACCGCGCTGCTCATAATCGGCGGCGCGGGCGCCGGTTACCTCTACATCGAGCACCTCAACGGCAATCTCAAGAAGGCCGATCTGACCCTCGGCGACAAGAAGATGGCCGATCACAAGGCCAACGCCGCCGGTCAGACCCCGATGAACATCCTGCTCATAGGCTCGGACGCACGGGACTCCAAGGAGAACCAGAAGCTCGGCGGGGCCAAGGACACCTTCGGTGCACCGCCCCTGGCCGACGTGCAGATGCTGCTCCACCTCTCCGCCGACCGCAGCAACATGTCGGTGATCAGCATGCCGCGCGACACGATGCTGAAGATCCCGAAGTGCACCGACCCGGAGACGAAACACGTCTACCCCGCGACCACCGGCCTGGAGATGACCAACGAGACGCTCGGCCGCGGCGGCCCCGGTTGCACGGTGGCCACCTGGTACGAGCTCACCGGCATCACCATCGACCACTTCATGATGATCGACTTCTCCGGTGTGGTCTCGATGGCGGACGCGATCGGCGGCGTCCCGGTCTGCGTCAAGAGCAACGTCTACTCGCACACCAGCACCGGCAAGGGCTCCGGTCTGAAGCTGGAGAAGGGCACCACGAAGATCAAGGGCAAGCAGGCCCTCCAGTGGCTGCGCACCCGCTACGGCTTCGAGGACGGCACCGACCTCGGCCGTACCCACGCCCAGCACATGTACATGAACTCGATGGTCCGTGAGCTGCGCGAGGGCACCAAGCTCACCGACCCGGGCAAGCTGATGAGCCTCGCCGAGGCGGCGACGGACGCGCTGACGGTCGACAAGGGCGACAACGGCCTCGGCTCGGTCAACAAGCTCTACGACCTCGCGGAGGAACTCAAGAAGGTGCCCACCAAGCGCATCACCATGACGACGATGCCGAACGTCTACGGGACGGGCACCCTCAAGGAGCGCGTCCTCCCCAAGCCCGGCGACGCCGACCAGCTCTTCCAGATGGTCCGCGACGACGTCCCGCTCGACGGCAAGGCGTCCAAGCGCAAGGCACCGGCCGCCAAGAAGCCCACCGCGTCCCCCGCCGAGATCCCGGTGACCGTCCGCAACGGAACGCGTACCGACATCGATTACCCGGTCAAGGGCCGCGCCTCGGCGGTCAAGGAGCTGCTGACCGGGAAGGGCTTCACCCAGACCGCGATCGACACGCAGAACACCGAAGCGGCGAAGCAGACCCGGGTGCTCTTCCCCAGCGTGGACATGGAGGGCAACGCCCAGGCGGTCGCCAAGGCGCTCGGCATCCCGCTGTCGGCGGTGAAGAAGTCGACCGATGTCTCCGGCATCACGCTGACCGTGGGAGCCGACTGGCGCGAGGACGGGGACTATCACGCCCCCGCCGCCAAGGAGAAGACCCCGGACAGCGCACGGGCGCTCAACGGCGACGACAAGACGGCCTGCATGGACATCCAGCCGGGCTTCGGCTGGTAGCGGGGCACGACGCGCAGTGGGGGCCCTCCGGCACTTCGGAGGGCCCCCACGTGGTTGCGGTGCTCAGACGGTCACGGCCGGGCGGCGGCTGGCGATGACCTTCTTCGCGAGCGAGCGCGGGCTGGTCAGGAAGCCGTACCCCCACGACATGTGCATGGTCGCGAGGGCCACCGGGATCTGTGCCCGCGCCTTCAGCGACAGGCCCTTGCCCGCCGGTACGGACCCGGCGACGATCGCCGCGACGTACCCGGCGGGGACGACGAACGCCCACGGGGTGACGGCAGCGCCGGCCACGATGCCCGCCGCGATCGCGCAGACGGCGGTGGGCGGCGCCAGGTAACGCAGGTTGATCGAGCCGGAGTGGTAGCGGGCGACCACATGCCGCCAGCGGCCGTAGTTCTTGTACTGCTTGGCCAGCTCCCGCACCGAGGGGCGCGGCCGGTACTGCACCTTCAGCTCGGGCGAGAACCAGATCAGGCCGCCGGCCTCGCGGATGCGGAAGTTCAGCTCCCAGTCCTGGGCCCGGATGAACTCCACGTTGTAGCCGTCCGCCTTCTCCAGCGCCTCGCGGCGGAAGACGCCGAGGTAGACGGTCTCCGCCGGGCCCGCCTGGCCCCCGGTGTGGAAGGCCGCGTTGCCGACGCCGATCTTCGACGTCATGGCCGCGGCGACGGCGTCCTCCCAGGCGTTCTCGCCCTCGGCGTGCATGATGCCGCCCACGTTCTGCGCGCCGGTCTCCTCCAGGAGGCGGACGGCGGTCGCGATGTAGTTCGGCGAGAGCATGCCGTGTCCGTCGACCCGCACCACTATGGGGTGACGGGAGGCCTTGATCGCGGCGTTGAGGGCGGCCGGGGTGCGGCCGGTCGGGTTGGGGACGGTGTGGACCCGGGGGTCCTCGCGCACCAGCTCCGCGGCGATCTCGTCCGTACGGTCCGTGGAGGGGCCCAGCGCGATGACCACCTCCATCTCACCTGCGTACTCCTGCTCCAGGATGTGCCGGACGGAGTTCCTGAGGTGACGTTCCTCATTGAGTACCGGCATGATCACGGAGACGGCGGGGTGCTGCGCGGCAGACATGGTGGTCCTCGGGTGGTCCTCGGGGGCGCCGGGGGTTCGCACCCCACCAGGCGGCGTTATTCGGCCGCCACGTTACCGCGAATGGGGGACACGGGCGCGCCCCGCCGGGGTCGCACCCCGGGCCGTTGATCATATGGGCCTACTGTGCGAACGGTTCCCCTCGCACCGCGGAGGTTCCCCCCGTGCCCACACCGCACCGCTCCCCCCGTTCGTCGCGTTCCCGCGCGGTTCCGCCGCAGCGCAGGCCCAGAAAGCAGGACGAACGGCCACGCTGGGGCATGCGGATGGCGACCGGTCTCTCCGTGCTGGTGCTGGGGGCCGGCGGGATCGGTCATGCGGTGGTGACCAATCTGGAGTCCGGGATCGACCGGATCGATCCGTTCAAGGACATGAAGAACCGGCCGCGCGCGGGCAACGGCATGAATCTGCTGCTCGTGGGCACCGACGGCCGCGACCGGATCACCCCGGAGGAGAAGAAGAAGTACCGGCTGGGCGGTGCGCCCTGCCACTGCACCGACACGATCATGCTGGTGCATCTGTCGGCGGACAAGGAGCGCGCGAGCGTCGTCTCGCTGCCCCGCGACAGCTACGCCGAGGTTCCCGAGCACAATGACCGGAACACCGGCAAGCAGCACTCCGCGCACCCGGTGAAGCTGAACGCCGCCTATGCCGAGGGCGGGCCGAGTCTGACCGTGCGGACCGTCGAGCACATGACGGGCGTCAAGGTCGACCACTACCTGGAGGTCGACTTCACCAGCTTCATGAAGACTGTGGACACCCTGGGCGGGGTGAAGATCTGCACGGCCCGGCCGATGAAGGACTCGTACACCGGTCTCGATCTCGCTGCGGGCACCCATGAGCTGAACGGCGGGCAGGCCCTCCAGTACGTACGCTCCCGGCACATCGACGGGGCCGCCGACCTGGCCCGGATGCAGCGCCAGCAGAAGTTCCTCGCCTCGCTGATCGAGCAGGCGACCAGCAGCGGTGTGCTGCTGAACCCGGTGAAGTTCCGGGACGTCGCCTCGACGATGCTGAGCTCGGTCCGGGCCGACAAGGGGTTCGGTACGGAGCAGATGCTGGATCTCGGCCAGGCCATGCGCGGTTTCTCCCCGGCCTCGTCCGAGTTCACCTCCGTACCGATGGGGAATGTCTCCTACCCGGTCAAGGGCATCGGCTCGACGGTCAAGTGGGACGAGGCGAAGTCGAAGAAGCTCTTCCGGGCGCTGCGCGAGGACAAGCCGCTCGCCCCGGTGCGGCCCAAGCAGCCGGAGGCGGTGAAGGTAGACGTCGCCCCCCGGCAGATCCGGGTCCAGGTCTACAACGGGACTCCGCAGGACGGGCTCGGCAAGACGGTCGACGACGCGCTGCGCGCCACCGGCTTCGACACCACGCACGCCCCGTTGAACGGGGAGCTGCGCGGCCTCAAGCACACGCTGATCACCTACGACCCGCGCTGGGACCGGTCCGCGAAGTCGCTGGCCGTCGCGCTGCCCGGGGCCGAGCTGCGGGCGGTGCCGGGGCAGGGCGCCACGATGCGAGTGACGGCGGGCGCGGACTTCGAGAAGGTGCAGCGGGTCCGGGCCGAGGAGACGAACAACGGCGAGTTCGACACGGTCACGGGCGACCAGGTGGCCTGCCCGTGACCGCGGGGGCGCCGCCCCCGGGGCTCAGAGCGCCCGCGATGCCTGCTGCCGGGTGCGCTCAGTCCTCGATGCCTTCCGCCGCGCGCTTCTCGCGCAGTTCCTTGATCGCGCGGCGGCGGGCGAGGCGGTGGGTGCGCCGGATCTGCGCCTCCTGGTAGCGCCGCTTGTCGCGCTCCGTCTCCGGGATCACCTGCGGTACGGGGCGCGGCTTGCCGTCCGCGTCGACCGCGGCGAACACCAGATAGGCGCTGCCGACCTGCTGGGCGGGGGTGGATTCGTTCCATCGCTCGGCCATGACCCGGACACCGACCTCCATCGAGGAGCGGCCGGTCCAGTTCACCTGGGCGCGGACGTGAACGAGGTCACCTACGCGGACCGGCTCCAGGAAGACCATCTCGTCCATCGAGGCCGTCACGGCGGGTCCGCCGGAGTGCCGGCCTGCCACGGCGCCCGCCGCGTCGTCGACCAGTTTCATGATCACGCCACCGTGCACCGTGCCCAGCAGATTGGTGTCGCTGCCGGTCATGATGTGGCTGAGGGTGGTCCGGGAGGCGGCGGTCGGCTTGCCCGGGATGTCGCCCTCCGGGCGCGGGGCCTGATCTGTCATACCGTCCACCTTATGCGGGGACTTCCGCACGGCGGCAATGCATCAGCTTCGCAACAGCCCTGGTGCGATTTCCCGCACCCCCTGTAATACCAGCACACCTGGCCTGCACACTGGACCGCATGAACGATTGGCCCGAGGGATGGTCCGACGACAGCCGCGGCGGTAACCGCTACGGGCAGGGCAACGCCGGCGAGCAGCCCGAGGGCGCCCGCGTCATGCGGCACGTCCAGCGCCCTCCCGCCCCGCCCCAGCACCCCCCGGCCCCGCCCCGGCAGCGCCGGCCGCAGCAGTACCCCGGTGACTACAACGACAACGCGGGGTACGACAGCGGTTACAACACGGGCCAGGTCTACGGCGGCGGCGACCGGGGCAACGGCCACGGCGGCGGCCAGGGCGGTGGCGGTTACCCGCAGGGGCGCTCGGCTCCCGACTGGCGCCGCCGCATCAAGATAGGCTCCCTGACCCTGGTGGTCGTGGTCCTCGGGGTCTCCATAGGCACGTACTTCTGGGCCGACTCCAAGCTCAAGCGCGAGGTGGACCTCTCCAAGGTCATCGAGCGGCCGGAGAGCGGCGACGGCACCAACTACCTGATCGTCGGTTCCGACAGCCGCGAGGGCATGACGGCCGAGGACAAGAAGAAGCTCCACACGGGCTCCGCCAAGGGCAAGCGGACCGACTCGATGATGATCCTGCACGACGGATCCAACGGGCCGACGCTGATCTCCCTGCCGCGCGACTCGAACGTCGAGATCCCCTCGTTCAAGGGGTCCGACTCCGGCAAGCTCTACCCGGGCCGCGGCCGGTTCACCAAGCTGAACGCCGCGTACGCCATGGACGGACCCGAACTCCTCGTCCGTACCGTCGAGTTCAACACCGGACTGCACATCGACCACTACGTCGAGATCGGCTTCGGCGGCTTCGCCAAGATCGTGGACGCGATCGGCGGGGTGGAGCTGGACATCCCCAAGGCGTTCAAGGACAAGTGGTCCGGTGCCGACTTCCAGGCGGGCAAGCAGACGCTGAACGGCGAGGAGTCGCTGGCCTTCGTGCGTACCCGGCACGCCTTCAGCAGCGACCTGGACCGTACGAAGAACCAGCAAAAGTTCCTCGCGGCGCTGGCGAGCCAGACGGCGACGCCTTCCACGATCCTCAACCCGTTCAAGCTGTACCCGACGATGGGGGCCGGCCTGGACACCCTGGTCGTGGACAAGGACATGTCGCTCTGGTCCCTGAGCCAGATGTTCTTCGCCATGAAGGACGTCACGGGCGGCGACGGCAAGTCGATGAACATGCCGATCTCCGGATCCACCGGCAGCAACCTGGTCTGGGACAAGGCCAAGGTCAAGCAGTTGGTGGAGCAGCTCAACAACGACGAGAAGGTCACCGTCACCGAGAACTGACGACATCAGGCAGCAGGGCCCGGACGGTTCGCCATCCGGGCCCTTTGCCTGTCCCGGGGTCCGGCCTGGTCGGGAATATACGGGAAGGAAGGCGCCAAGCCTTGTCAGTGGCGGCGCCTACAGTCGCACGCATGACCCAGGAGCCACAGCCCCCGAACCTCATGCTCGACCTCGACGCACTCGCCGCGGCCGTCGGCGAGCAGCCCGACAGACAGGCGGCATGGCGTTTCATCCACGCCTTCGCCCGCGACTGGAGCCCGCGCCCCCTCACGGGGGCCGACGGCCACACCCCCGCCGATCTCGACGCGGCGCAGGCCCGGCTCGGCCTGCCTCTGCCCGCAGCGCTGCGCGAGGCATACCAACTGCTCGGGCACCGCATCGACCTGACCGACAATCAAGACATGCTGCTCGCCCCGCAGGACCTCCGCATCGACGAGGACCGCGGTGTACTGATCTTCCGCGTCGAGAACCAGTCCTGCGCCTACTGGGGGATACGTGTCACGGACCTCGACCAGGACGACCCGCCCGTCGTGGTCCGCGCCGACCTCGTCCGGCCCACCGCCGACGACTGGGACACGTGGCTGGGCCGGGTCAGCGTCGCGTTCGTCGAGATCGTCCTGTCCGAGGCCCTGTGCGCCGATGAGGACCTGATGGGATGGGTGACCCCCGACAGAGACACGGGCCTGCCCGAGGACATCACCACCACCTTCCAGCGGCTGCCGTTCCCGGAGTACCCGATCAGCCACCAGCCGGGCTCACGCTGGTACGCGCACGACGAGATCATCCTCCGCGACGACCACCAGACCGCGATGTTCCGCGCCCGCACGGAGGCGGCCTTCGACCGCTTCGACGGGGAGGACGAGAAGTTCGAGGAGGACTGACGGGAGTCGCCCCGTCCGGACCGACGGCCGAGCGGGATCAGTGCTCGGCCGCGTAGGAGACGAAGCCTGCCCAGGCGTTGGGGCCGAAGGCGAGGCGAGGGCCTTGGGCGTTCTTGGAATCGCGGACGTGAACCGCACCGGGGGCAGTGGCGACCTCGATGCAGTCGTTGCCGTCGCTGCTGTCACTGAAGCTGCTCTTGAACCACTCCAAGCCGGAGGCGTCCTCTGCAGAGCTCTTGCGGATCATGTCTCTCCCAGCACTTGCTCGATGAAGGCCAGTGACTCTCCTGGCGAAAGAGCCGGGAGCCCGGATGATGCCATACCTCAGTTCGAGGATCCGGAGTTGCTTCGGATCGGAGACGGGGCGGCCGACGAACTCGTTGTCGGTGCGCCCTACCGCCGAGCCGTCGCCGAACTTCAACACCTGGATCCGCCCGCCCGTTCCAGGGTGATCCCCGCAGTCCGTCGGCATCACCTGGATCTCTACGTTCGCAACTGCCCTACCTCCAGCAGGTGTTCGAGCTGTTTGCGCATCACCATTGTCCCGCCGATGGGGCGGCGCAGCGTCACCTCTTCCTGGACAAAGCTGAGTTCTGGGGCGGGCTCCCGCGCGAAGATAGAGTGCCGGGCCATGCGCGCATCGACCATCCGCTGGTGCTCTTCCTGCGAGTACGCAGGCCGACGCGTAGCGAGTAGCGCGCCCATGTATGCCTCGGTCTGCAACAGGCCGTGGATGTTGTGATTGCCGTATGCCGACAGCTCGACGGCCCGCGCCTCCAGCTTCGCCAGGTCCCGGATCTTCTTCGGGTACCGAACCTCCGCCACGTCCTGCTTCATCGCCGCGATCTTCCCGCGCGCTCCGAGGACCTCGTCCGCCCGGTCCAGCAGCTCCGGGCGGGGGATGCGGCGGCCGCCCTCCACCTTGTAGATCTGGTCTTCCCCGTACCCGATCGCGGCGCCGAACTCGCCGGCCCGCAGCCCGGCCGCCTCCCGCCACGCCTTGATCTGGCGGCCCACCGCCGCGACCACGGCCGCCCCCGACTCGTCATCGGGATCGACGTCCCAGCCCGGCTCGTCCGCCCCGGTGTCCCCGCGTTCCGTACCGGTCTCGTCCACGCTCATCCGTACCCCACTTCCGACGCGTTTTGCCGCTCTTGGCCCAACCCCTGATGTCCCCGGCGCGTCGCCCCGGACAGCCGGGACAGCACCGGACAAGCACGGGACAATCGCCGTACGTAAGGGGCTCGTCACTGTTCACGGTACGCACATGCGGCCACGCTGAGTGACGTGACCCAAGAAATCCCCCTGTCCGCCGCACTGCGGGACACACCGGAAGCAATCGCCGACCCCATCGTCGAACTCACCGCACAGGGCCTGGGCAACCGCCCGGCCGCACAACAGTGGAGGAACCTGGTGGCCGTGGACACGTCTTTCTACAAGTCCTTCATGTCGGAAGAAATCCGGGACGAAGGCCGCGCACAAGGCCGTGCGGAAAGCCTCCGGCTGGTCCTGGAAGCATGCGGTCTCACCGTCACCGACAAGGTCCGCGAGAAGATCGACAACTGCAACGACCCCGAGCTCCTGCACGTGTGGCTCAACCGCGCCGCCACCGCCGCCTCGGTCGAGGAGGTTTTCGCCGGGGAGTGATCCGGCCCCGGTCTCCTCGCCCCGGACAAACGTCCGGCCCCCGACGCATGCATCGGGGGCCGGACGCCGAAGCGACAACCGTTACGGCAGGTTCCTCGCCATGACGATGCGCTGAACCTGATTCGTACCTTCATAAATCTGGGTGATCTTCGCGTCGCGCATCATCCGCTCCACCGGGTAGTCCCGCGTGTAGCCGTAGCCGCCGAGCAGCTGGACCGCGTCCGTGGTGATCTCCATCGCGACGTCGGAGGCGAAGCACTTGGCCGCGGCGCCGAAGAAGGTGAGGTCGCCGTCGAGGCGCTCGGACTTGGCGGCGGCCGAGTAGGTGAGCTGGCGGGCCGCCTCCAGCTTCATGGCCATGTCGGCGAGCATGAACTGGACGCCCTGGAAGTCGGCGATCGGCTTGCCGAACTGCTTGCGCTCCTGGACGTAGCCCTTGGCGTAGTCGAGGGCGCCCTGGGCGATGCCGAGGGCCTGGGCCGCGATGGTGATGCGGGTGTGGTCCAGGGTCTTCATCGCGGTGGCGAAGCCGGTGCCCTCCTCGCCGATGATGCGGTCGGCGGGGATGCGGACGTTGTCGAAGTAGACCTCGCGGGTCGGGGAGCCCTTGATGCCGAGCTTCTTCTCCGGGGCGCCGAAGGAGACGCCCTCATCCGACTTCTCGACGACGAAGGCCGAGATGCCCTTGGAGCGCTTGGTCGGGTCGGTGACGGCCATGACCGTGTAGTACTCGGAGACGCCCGCGTTGGTGATCCAGCGCTTCACGCCGTTGAGCACCCAGAAGTCGCCGTCGCGTACGGCCTTGGTCTTCATGCCGGCCGCGTCGGAACCCGCGTCGGGCTCGGAGAGGCAGTACGAGAACATGCCGTCGCCCTTGGCGAGCGGGCCCAGGTACTTCTTCTTCAGGTCCTCGGAGCCGGAGAGGATCACCGGGAGGGAGCCGAGCTTGTTCACGGCCGGGATGAGGGAGGAGGAGGCGCAGACCCGGGCCACCTCCTCGATCACGATGACCGTGGCGAGGGCGTCGGCGCCCGCGCCGCCGTACTCCTCGGGTACGTGCACCGCGTGCAGGTCCGCCGCGGTCAGGGCGTCCAGCGCCTCCTGCGGGAAGCGCGCCTCCTCGTCGACCGCCGCCGCGTGCGGGGCGATCTTCGCCTCGGCGAGCGCACGCACCGACTCCCGGAGCATGTCGTGCTCCTCGGCCGGACGGTACAGGTCGAAATCGGTCGAACCCGCCAAGACGCTCACTCCCCAAGACGCTAACTACCGTTAAGTAACCCAATTTTAGAGCGCGGCTCCCGCAATGGCCTATGCAATGCCCGCGTGAGCTTCGCGACAGGGGTGGGCAAAGGGTGGGAAATGGGTTCGGGGACAGGGTGGGCGGAGCTGTGCGGGCGGCCGGAAACCGGGCCTTCGGGAGCACGACTATGCTCGTTCACCGCACGTCTGTCCGCATCTCCCAGGAGCACTTCATGGCCCTCAGGATCACTGTGATCGGCACCGGCTACCTCGGCGCCACCCACGCCGCGGCCATGGCGGAACTGGGCTTCGAGGTGCTCGGCCTCGATGTCGTGCCCGAGAAGGTCGAGATGCTCGGCACCGGCAAGGTCCCGATGTACGAACCGGGCCTGGAGAAGCTGCTGCGCAAGCACGTCGAAGGCATCGAGGGGTCCACGGGGCGGCTGCGGTTCACCACCTCCCCGGAGGAGGTGGCGGCCTTCGGCGATGTGCACTTCGTCTGCGTGAACACTCCGCAGAAGCACGGCGAGTACGCCTGCGACATGAGCTACGTGGACACCGCCTTCGAGTCGCTGGCACCGCATCTGACCCGGCCGACGCTGGTCGTCGGGAAGTCGACCGTCCCGGTGGGCTCGGCGGCCCGGCTCGCGGCCCGGCTGGCGGAGCTGGCGCCGGCGGGTGCCGATGCGGAGCTGGCCTGGAACCCGGAGTTCCTGCGCGAGGGCTTCGCCGTGAACGACACCCTGCACCCGGACCGGATCGTCGTCGGTGTGGCGAGCGAGCGGGCCGAGAAGCTGCTGCGCGAGGTGTACGCGACGCCGGTCGCCGAGGGGTCGCCGTTCGTGGTGACGGACTTCCCGACCGCCGAGCTGGTGAAGACCGCGGCCAATTCGTTCCTGGCCACGAAGATCTCGTTCATCAACGCCATGGCGGAGGTCTGCGAGGCCGCCGACGGCGATGTGAAGAAGCTGGCCGAGGCGATCGGGCACGACGAGCGGATCGGCTCGAAGTTCCTGCGGGCCGGGATCGGTTTCGGCGGCGGCTGTCTGCCGAAGGACATCCGGGCCTTCATGGCGCGCGCCGGTGAGCTGGGCGCGGACCAGGCGCTGACCTTCCTCCGCGAGGTCGACTCGATCAACATGCGGCGCCGCGGCCACATGGTGGAGCTGGCCCGGGAGGCCGTGGGCGGCGATTCGTTCCTCGGCAAGCGGGTGGCGGTACTGGGCGCGACGTTCAAGCCGGACTCGGACGACGTACGGGACTCGCCGGCGCTGAACGTGGCCGGGCAGATCCATCTGCAGGGCGGCCAGGTCACGGTCTTCGACCCGAAGGGCATGGACAACGCCCGGCGGCTCTTCCCCACCCTCGGTTACGCGGACACGGCGCTGGACGCGGTGCGCGGCGCCGATGTGGTGCTGCATCTGACGGAGTGGCGCGAGTTCCGTGAACTGGACCCGGCGGCGCTCGGCGAGGTCGCGTCCCGCCGGATCATCCTGGACGGCCGCAACGCGCTCGACAGCGAGCTGTGGCGCGGGGCCGGCTGGACGTACCGGGCGATGGGGCGTCCGACGGCCTGATCCGGTGCGTCACGCGCGCTTCGCGCGGTAGGTACGCATCTTGGCGCGGGCGCCGCACACCGACATGGAGCACCAGCGGCGGCGCCCCGCCGGGCTGCGGTCGTAGTAGGCCCAGCGGCAGTCCTCCGCCTCGCATGCCTTGAGCCGGGCCCAGGTGCCGTCGGCCGCCGCGCCGGCGATGGCCGCAGCGACGCGGGCGGTCAGCCCGGCCGGTTCGGTGGCGGGGCGCAGTTCGGCGGCGCCCGCCGCGTCCACGGTGACGCGCAGGGGCGCCTCGGCGAGCAGCCGGTCGAGCGGGGACGCGGCGCCGTCCGGCGGGCGGTGGCCCGCGTGGGCGAGGCAGGCGGTACGGAGCGCCTCGCGCAGGACGCGGGCTTCCGGGACCTCCGGTTCGGTGAGGCCGAAGGCGGCGCGCCCGTCCGCCGTGTCGAGGGTGTCCACGCCCGTCTCGACGTCCAGTGTGTTGACCAGGGCCTCGATCAGTGCGAGCTCCCCGGGCGCGGATTCCTTCTCACTCATGGTTGCGACGTTACTTCCCATGCGGCAGCATGCAGTAACGGTTACCGGTTGAGCCGATGTAGGGGTAACCGTTCGTCCGGAGGAGGAATGTGTCATGGCTGTCGCCACCCTGGGGTCCGTCGTACTGGACTGCCCCGACCCGGCCGCGCTCGCGGGCTTCTACGCGGGGCTGCTCGGCGGAGAGATCGTGTCCGGCGGGGAGGACTGGCTGGAGCTGACCGGGGTCGGGGGCCCGCTCCTCGCGTTCCAGGCCGCGCCGGGCTTCGTACCGCCGCGGTGGCCGAGTCCGGACGGCTCGCAGCAGATCCATCTGGATCTGACCGTGGCGGATCTGGACGCGGCGGAGAAGGAGGTGCTCGCACTGGGCGCCACCGTGCTGGACGCGGCGGACCGGGAGCGGACCTTCCGGGTGTACGCGGATCCCGCGGGGCACCCGTTCTGCCTCTGCGCGGGGTAGTGGACGACGCGTGGGGCGCCCCCTCCCGGCAGGGAAGGGGCGCCCCACGCATGTGTCACGGCTCAGACGGCCCGGCCGTCCAGCTGCTCGATCGTGGCGTGCGACGGGCCGCGGCGGGTGCGCAGCTCGCGCGCCACGTCCTCGGCGTCGCGCAGCACCCGTACGGCGTTCCGCCAGGTGAGCTTGGCGAGATCGGCGGTGGACCAGCCGCGGCCGAGCAGCTCCGCGATCAGGTTCGGGTAGCCGGCGACGTCCTGGAGGCCCTCCGGGAGGAAGGCCGTTCCGTCGTAGTCGCCGCCGATGCCGATGTGGTCGACGCCGGCGACCTCGCGCATGTGGTCGAGGTGGTCGGCGATGGTCGCCACGGTGGCCATCGGGCGCGGGTTGGCCGCTTCGAAGGCGGCGTGGATCTTCATGGCCCGCTCGGTGGTGTCGAGGTGGTGCAGGCCGTGCGCGCGGATGTTCTCGTCCGCGGCCAGGGTCCAGGCGACGGCCTCCGGCAGGACGAACTTCGGCACGAAGGTCGCCATCGCGATGCCACCGTTGGCCGGGAGCCGACCGAGGACGTCGTCGGGGATGTTGCGCGGGTGGTCGCAGATCGCCCGCGACGAGGAGTGCGAGAAGATCACCGGCGCCGTGGAGGTGTCGAGCGCGGCGCGCATCGTGGTGGCCGCCACGTGGGAGAGGTCGACCAGCATGCCGGTGCGGTTCATCTCCCGTACGACCTCGTGGCCGAACGGCGAGAGGCCGCCGACGCCCGGTTCGTCGGTCGCCGAGTCCGCCCACGCGATGTTGTCGTTGTGCGTGAGCGTCATGTAGCGGACGCCCAGGGCGTGCAGGGCGCGCAGGGTGCCCAGCGAGTTGTTGATGGAGTGGCCGCCCTCGGCGCCCATCAGGGAGGCGATGCGCCCCTCGGCGCGGGCCGCCTCCATGTCGTCGGCGGTCAGCGCGCGCCGCAGGTCGGCGGGGTGGCGCTCCAGCAGCTCGGCGACCACGTCGATCTGTTCCAGGGTGGCGCTGACGGCTTCGTCGCCCGCCATGTCGGTCCGTACGTAGACGGACCAGAACTGCGCGCCGACGCCGCCCGCGCGCAGCCGGGGAATGTCGGTGTGCAGATGGGCGGACTGGTCGGTGGCGATGTCACGGGCGTCGAGGTCGTAGCCGACCTGTTCGCGCAGCGCCCACGGCAGGTCGTTGTGGCCGTCGACGACGGGGTACTCGGCGAGGAGTTCCCTCGCCCGCTCCAGCTGCTCCACGGGCCCCTACTTCCCGAAGCCGAAGGAGTCGGCGCCCTGGACCTTGCTGCGGAGCCGCTTGCCCTTCTCCGTCGCCTGGTCGTTCAGCTCCTGCTGGAACTCCCGCATCCGGGCCAGCAATTCGCTGTCGTGGGCGGCGAGGATACGGGCGGCGAGCAGGCCCGCGTTGCGCGCGCCGCCGACCGAGACGGTCGCGACCGGCACACCGGCGGGCATCTGCACGATGGAGAGCAGGCTGTCCATGCCGTCGAGGTACTTCAGCGGGACCGGCACACCGATGACGGGCAGCGGGGTGACCGAGGCGAGCATGCCGGGCAGATGGGCGGCGCCGCCCGCGCCCGCGATGATCGCCTTGAGACCGCGGTCCGCCGCCTGCTCGCCGTACGCGATCATCTCGCGCGGCATGCGGTGGGCGGAGACGACGTCGATCTCGTAGCGGATCTCGAACTCGTCGAGGGCCTTGGCCGCTGCTTCCATGACGGGCCAGTCGGAGTCCGACCCCATGACGATGCCGACGAGCGGCGCGGCGGTGGCGGGGGAGGTCATTCGGTGATCGTTCCTCGCAGGTAGTCGGCCGCGTGCCGGGCGCGCTCCCGCACGTCCGCCAGGTCGTCGCCGTAGGTGTTGACGTGTCCGACCTTGCGGCCGGGCTTCACGTCCTTGCCGTACATGTGGATCTTGAGCTGCGGGTCGCGGGCCATGCAGTGCAGGTACGCCTGGTACATGTCCGGGAAGTCGCCGCCGAGCACATTGGACATGACCGTCCAGGTGGCGCGCGGGCGGGGGTCGCCGAGCGGCAGGTCGAGCACGGCCCGGACGTGGTTGGCGAACTGCGAGGTGATCGCGCCGTCCTGCGTCCAGTGGCCGGAGTTGTGCGGGCGCATGGCCAGCTCGTTGACCAGGATGCCGGGCTTCCCGTCGGGTCCACGGGTCTCGAAGAGTTCGACCGCGAGGTGGCCGACGGCACCGAGCTCGGAGGCGATCTTGAGCGCGAGCTGCTGGGCCTCGCCGGCGAGCCGCTCGTCCAGCTCGGGGGCCGGGGCGATCACCGTGTCGCAGACCCCGTCGACCTGGATCGACTCGACGACCGGGTAGGCGACGGCCTGGCCGTGCGGTGAGCGGACGATGTTGGCCGCCAGCTCCCGTACGAAGTCGACCTTCTCCTCGGCGAGCACCGCGACGCCGGCCCGGAAGGGGTCGGCCGCGTCCGCCTCGGAGCGGACCACCCAGACGCCCTTGCCGTCGTAGCCACCGCGGACCGTCTTGAGGACGACGGGGAAGCCCCCGGTCTCCTCGGCGAAGGCGGCGACATCGGCCGGGTCCTTCACGATGCGGTGGCGGGGGCAGGGCGCGCCGATCTCGGTGAGCTTCGCGCGCATCACCCCCTTGTCCTGGGCGTGCACCAGCGCGTCGGGTCCCGGGCGCACGGGGATACCGTCCGCCTCCAGGGCCCGCAGGTGCTCGGTCGGTACGTGCTCGTGATCGAAGGTGATCACGTCACAGCCGCGCGCGAAGGCACGCAGCGTGTCCAGGTCGCGATAGTCGCCGACGACGACTTCGCTCACCACCTGGGCCGCCGAGTCCTGGGGGGTGTCGCTGAGGAGCTTGAACTTGATGCCGAGGGGGATACCCGCCTCGTGGGTCATTCGGGCGAGCTGACCGCCACCGACCATGCCGACTACCGGGAACGTCACTCCTCCAGGGTATCCGCCGCCCCGGACAGCTCCCGACGACGCCCTCCGGCCGCCCCGGCCGGGCGTTCCTGTCACAGCATCGCCACACAGCCCACGGCATCCACGGGCGGCGCGGGGACGGGCTGGTTAGCATGACCGGGTTGACACAACCGACTGACGGGCTGAGCGATCACCATGAGCGAACGGGGCGGACTGCGGACCCGGCTGGAGGCGCTGGCCCGGGAAGTCGCAAAGTTCGGCGTGGTCGGCGGGGTCGGCCTGGTGGTCAACATCGCGGTGTCGAACCTGCTCTGGCGCTACACCACCATCCCGACGGTACGGGCCGGTCTGCTGGCCACCGTCGTCGCCATCCTCGGCAACTACATCGGCTTCCGCCACTGGACGTACCGGGACCGCGACAAGAGCGGACGGACCCGCGAGCTGACACTGTTCCTGCTGTTCAGCGCGGTGGGCGCGGTCATCGAGACCGGTGTGCTGTACACGGCGACGTACGGCTTCGGATGGGACAGCCCGGTCCAGAGCAATGTCTTCAAGATCCTCGGGATCGGCATCGCGACCCTGTTCCGCTTCTGGTCCTACCGGACGTGGGTGTTCAGGGCGCTGCCCATCGAGCAGCCCGTGCCGGGCGGGGCGGCCGTGCCGGGCGGGGACGTGCCCGGCACCGAGGGGTTCGTGAGGCAGGCACGTACGGAGCAGGTGCCGCGGGTCGAGGCGGATCCGGTACGGCGCTAGGGCCGGTCCGGCGGATCAGGGTCGGACAGGGCGCGGCGTCCGGTGCGGTGCATCGCAGGGCGCCGGAGCGTCGTAGGTGGGGTTTCCCCTGCTCGAACGGAGTTGAGAGCTTGGGGAAGGAGCTGTTCGGACGTTCCGGCAACGCCGCGAGGTGCCGTGCCAGGCGTCGCGGCCCCGGCCATGATCTGCCGGACAGGCCCTGGCCGACCGCGCGCGGCGCCCGCCGCTCAGCGCACCGGGCGTTCCGGTTCCTTCCTCTTCCGGGCCACCCGGCTGAGGAACAGGGCGAAGACCGCGGGCTGCTGCTGGAGCAGTTCGAGCCGGCCGCCGTCCGCCTCCGCGAGGTCCCTGGCCACCGCGAGGCCGATGCCGGTGGAGTTGCGGCCGCTGATCGTCCGCTCGAAGATCCGGGCACCCAGGTCGGGGGGAACCCCCGGGCCCTCGTCCGTGACCTCGATCACCGCCTGGTTGCCGGTGACCCGGGTGCGCAGCGCGACCGTACCGCCGCCGTGCATCAGTGAGTTCTCGATCAGCGCGGCCAGCACCTGGGCGACCGCGCCCGGTGTGCCGACGGCCCGCAGCCCCTGCTTGCCGGAGCGGACGATGGCGCGGCCCGCGCTCCGGTAGGCGGGACGCCACTCCTCGATCTGCTGCTTGACGACCTCGTCGAGGTCGAAGACGACGGCGGAGCCGGTGCGCGGATCGCGGGCATTGGTCAGCAGCCGTTCCACCACGTCGGTGAGCCGCTCGACCTGGGTGAGGGCGATGTTCGCCTCCTCCTTCACCGTGTCCGGGTCGTCGGTGACCGAGATCTCCTCGATCCGCATGGAGAGCGCGGTGAGCGGCGTGCGGAGCTGGTGCGAGGCGTCGGCGGCCAGCCGGCGTTCCGCGGTCAGCATCCGGGCGATCCGTTCGGCGGAGGAGTCCAGGACGTCGGCGACCCGGTCCAGCTCCGGGACTCCGTACCGTTTGTGGCGCGGCCGCGGGTCGCCGGAGCCCAGGCGTTCGGCGGTCTCGGCCAGGTCGGTCAGCGGTGAGGTCAGCTTGTTGGCCTGGCGTACGGCCAGGAGCACGGCGGAGACGATGGCCAGCAGCGCCACAGCGCCGATGATCATGAAGGTGCGGCCGACCTCGCGGGTGACCGCGGAGCTGGACTCCTCGACGGTGACCCGCTCGCCGCGCTCCCCCTCGGCCGTGCTCCTGATCACCCTGCCGGTGGGGCGCTTGCCGACTTCGAGGGGCTCCCGGCCGGGGATCTTGATCAGCGCGTAGCGCTTGCCGTCGATCTGCTGGGACAGCAGTGCGGGGTTGATCCGCTCGTCCTCCAGCAGCCGGCTCTCGACGACGCTGATCAGCCTCAGCGCCTCGGAGTCGACGCTCTCCTGGGCGCTGTTGCTGATGGTGCGGGTCTCGACGATGACGAGGGAGACGCCGAAGACGGCGATCACCACAAGCACCACGGCGAGGGTGGAATTGATCAGTCTGCGGCGCATGAATGCTTCTGCTCGTCGGCTCTTCCCGGAACGGCGGCCCCCCTCGGAACGTCAGCTCTTCTCGAAGCGGAACCCGACGCCCCGTACGGTCGCGATGTAGCGGGGGTTGGCGGCGTCGTCGCCGAGCTTCTTGCGGAGCCAGGAGATGTGCATGTCGAGGGTCTTCGTCGACGACCACCAGGTGGTGTCCCAGACCTCGCGCATCAACTGGTCGCGGGTGACGACCCGGCCGGCGTCGCGGACCAGGACCCGCAGCAGGTCGAACTCCTTGGCGGTGAGCTGGAGTTCCTCCTCGCCCATCCAGGCGCGGTGCGACTCGACGTCGATCCGGACGCCGTGCGTCGCGGGCTGCGGCGCGGGCTCGCTGGCGCCGCGGCGCAGCAGGGCCCGGACCCGGGCGAGCAGTTCGGCGAGACGGAAGGGCTTGGTGACGTAGTCGTCGGCGCCCGCGTCGAGGCCTACGACGGTGTCCACCTCGTCGGCGCGGGCGGTCAGCACCAGGATCGGCACGGTGTGACCCTCGGCACGGAGCCTGCGGGCAACTTCGAGGCCGTCCATCCCGGGCAGACCCAGGTCGAGCACGACCAGGTCGATTCCGCCCTGGAGGCCGGCGTCGAGTGCGGTCGGACCGTCTTCGCGGACCTCCACCTCGTAACCCTCCCGACGCAGTGCGCGGGCCAGCGGCTCCGAGATGGATGCATCGTCCTCGGCGAGCAGTACACGGGTCATGGAGTGATGGTAGTCCGCGCGGAGCGGATGCCGTGAGGTGATCCAAAAGCCCTGCGGGTCTGCGAAATAAATGGACAGACGCCTTTGAATATGGGAGCCCGACCCCATCGGGACCTGTGATCCATCTCTCAAGTCCATTCATATCCGGTTCTGTCGTGTCGTATGGTTGCTCGACGCCTGTTGCACTACTCAAGGACCCTTGGGCAGCTTTTAGCGCCAAGGGTCTCTTTTGTTGGCCGACTGGTACCCGCCAGTCGCGAACTTCAGTGAATGACCTGTGGCCGGGCCCGGAGCGCGAGGATGCGCACCGGGCGTGGATCCCGACGCGGTCGGTCCCCGTCTCCTTCAGCCGGCTCCTTCGTGGATCCGGCGGTCGGGGCGAATCCCTCTCAGGCGTGAGGGGTGGGGCCCGCCCTTGCCGGTGCCGGCCTCCCCCCACCGGGCGCACCACGCTCACAAGGCGTCGCGTCCCGAGCACACAAGGATCGACCATGGCGTCCAGCCTGACGAAGGACCCGGCCAGTACTTCTGGATCCGCGAAGACCTTCTTCGGCCACCCCCGCGGCCTGGCCACTCTCTTCATGACCGAGATGTGGGAGCGCTTCAGCTTCTACGGCATGCGGGCCCTGCTTCCGCTCTACCTGGTCTCCGGTACCGGCCTGCACATGAACGCGGCCACGGCCACCGCGATCTACTCCATCTACATGGCGATGGTGTATCTGCTCGCCATGCCCGGCGGCTGGTTCGGCGACCGGGTCTGGGGGCCGCGCAAGACGGTCACCATCTCGGCCGCCGTCATCATGCTGGGCCACCTGACGCTCGCGCTGCCGGGCTCCGGCACCTTCTTCGCCGGTCTGGCGCTGGTCGCGCTCGGATCCGGTCTGCTGAAGGCCAACATCTCGACGATGGTCGGCCACCTCTACAACGGTCCGGACGACCCGCGTCGCGACGGTGGCTTCACCGTCTTCTACATGGGCATCAACCTCGGTGCCTTCGCCGCGCCGCTGATCATCGGCACGGTCGGCGAGAAGGTGAACTGGCACCTCGGCTTCGCCATCGCCGCGGTCGGCATGGCGCTGGGTCTGGCCCAGTTCCTCATCGGTACGCGCCACCTCAGCGAGCGCAGCAGCGTCGTCCCGAAGCCGCTGTCGGCCGAGGAGCGCCGTACCACCCTGCGCAAGGGTCTGCTGTGGCTGATAGCCGCCGTCGTCTTCTACGGCGTGCTCGTCGCCACCGATGTCTACACGCTGAACTGGGCGCTCGTCCCGATCACCGTCGCCGGTCTGCTCATCCCGGTCGCGGTGCTGGTGCGGATCAAGCGGGACCGGGACCTCTCGAAGACCGAGCAGTCGAAGATGTCCGGCTACATCTGGTTCTTCGTCGCCGCGGCCGTGTTCTGGATGATCTACGACCAGGGCGGCTCCACGCTGTCGCTCTTCGGTGAGTCCTCCACCACCAACAGCCTGTTCGGCCTGCACTTCCCGACCTCCTGGTACCAGTCGGTCAACCCGGTCATCATCATGGCGCTGGCCCCGGTCGTCGCCTGGATATGGCTGGCGCTGAACCGGCGCGGCAAGGAACCGAGCACGGTCGTCAAGTTCGGCTCGGGCCTCTTCCTGGTCGGTGTCTCCTTCCTCGTCTTCATGCTGCCGCTGACCATGACGACGGACGGCGACAAGGTCAGCCCGATGTGGCTGGTGTCGATCTACTTCCTGCAGACCGTCGGTGAGCTCTGCCTCTCCCCGGTCGGCCTGTCGGTCACCACGAAGATGGCGCCCGCGAAGTACGGCAGCCAGATGATGGGTGTCTGGTTCCTCGCGGTCACCGCGGGCGACTGCACCACCAGCCTGCTGTCGCTGGCGGGAGTCGACCTGAACAAGACCGGCATGGTGGGTCTGGAGGCGGCGCTCGCGATCGTCGCCGCGTTCGCGATCTGGATGTACCGCAAGAAGGTCACCCAGCTCATGGGCGACGTGCGCTGATGTTCCGATGCGCCGGCGCGCGGATGCGCTGACGCACCGAACGCGTACCGCCCGCACAGCTGGACGCGTACCGCCCGCACACGAGGGCCGCCGCACCGTCGACCGGTGGGGCGGCCCTCGTGCCGTTGTTACGGGAGCCGGCTCACCTGGTGCCGCGCAGCCTGCGCCACGGGGTGAAGGTGAACACGGCGCCGCCCAGCAGGATCGCCGTGCCCGCGACCAGGCCGAGGGCGCGCAGGGTGCCGTTGTCCTCGGCCCCGGTGGCGGCCAGTCCGCCGCCGGAGGCCGTGCCGCCACCCGTGGAGCCGGTGGCGCCCGTGGAGCCCGAGGTGGCGGAGCCGGAGGCGCCGCCCTCCTGGGCGGTGGTGTCGAGCTCCAGCGACGGGGTCACCGAGCCCTTGACCTTGCACGGGATGTTGATCTTGGAGGCGCCCAGCGTGACATCGATCGTCAGGGTGCCGGGGCTGAGCGTGGACTTGCCGGACGCGCCGGGCTTGTACGTGCCGGTCATGTCGGACAGGTCGACCGGCTTGCCCTGCTCCAGCGGTTCGGCGTTGGCCGGTCCGGTGACCTTCACCGAGCCCTTGTCGGCGCCGCCGATGGTGATGTCCATGGACGGCTTGAGCGCACCGGCCGGCAGCGCGGCCGGGCTGTCCATCACGCCCTTGGCCGTCTTGACCGTGAGGGCGTAGCTCCCGCCGTTCTTCTTGGCGTTGATCGTCACCTTGGAGGCGATGCCGGCCGGTCCGGGGGACGTACAGGTGAAGTGGACCGCGACCTCCTTGCCGGGGAAGTCGGTCTGTCCGCCGCCGCCTCCGGAGCCCGAGGTGGCGCCGCCGGAGTCGCTGCCGCCCGCGGTCGTACCGCCCGCGGTGGTCCCGCCCGCGGTGGTGGAGCCGGAGGTGGTGCCGCCCGCGGTGGTGGAACCGGTCGTCGAGCCGCTCGTGGAGCCGCTCGTCGTGCCGCCCGAGGTGGTGGATCCGCCGCCGTCCGTGACCTTGATGGTCGCGCCCGGCTGCACGGTCTCCTTCGGACTGCACTTGGTGTCCGTGGAGATCGGCTTGGAGACGTTGATGTTGTACGCGTCCGGCGTCAGCGTGATCTCACCGGCCTTCTCCAGCTTCAGCGTGCCCTTCATGTCGGGCAGCACCATGGCACTGTTCTTGGGGATCGGCGGGTTCTGCCGCGGTCCTTCCATCTGTACGGTGCCGGTGGCGGCGCCGCCCACCTTGAGGGTGCCGGTCGGCTTGACCGTGTCCTTGTCCAGGTCGAGCACGTCGGGGTTCTTGGAAGCGGCCTCGACCGTCTTCCACACCACCTCGACGGTGTCCCCGACCTTGGCCTCGGCGGGCGCGGTCAGCTGCACCTTGGTGGTGCCCTGCACGGCCGGCAGCCCGGAGATGGGCGGTGGAATGCACTCCGTCCGGTACGAGACGTCGGCGGCCCGGGCCGGACTCGCGGCCAGCAGCATGCCCGCGCCGCCGAGCATCATCGCGACTCCCGCCGCGACCGTCCTGCGTTGCGTACTCACGAATGTCCCTTCGTCGTCGGTCTGTTCTCTGACGGTGCGGAATCGGGTGTGAACCACGGCAGCGCGGCCGTGGCGGTGGACGGGCCGTCGGCGGGCGCGGCCGCGGGGCCCTCGGCGGGCCCCGGTGCACGGCGCCGCTTCGGGGTCCTCGCGGTCGCGTCCGCCCCTCGCGAGGGGCGGCGGCGGGCGCGGCCCGGGGCGCGCGAGGTACGGGGCCGCACCTTGTCGACGATCGCCATGCCGATCCGGAACACGGCGGCCGGTACGACGACACACAGCAGGATCCAGAAGAGCGTGACGCCCCAGGGGCGGCCGACCCCCCACGGCTGTTCGGCCAGCACCTTGCCGCCGTACCTGAGCGAGACCTGGTAGTCGCCGTGGGCGCCCGCCGTCAGTTCGACCGGGAGCTTGATCTGCGCCTTGCGGCCGGATCCGATGGTGCCGCGCCACTGCCGCTCCTCCCACTGCGGGGCGAAGACGCCGTGTGCGGTGCCGACCTCGAAGACCGGGTCCTTGACGGGGGCGGAGCCGAGGTTGCCCACGGTGAGGACCAGTTGCCGGGAGGGCGGGGCGCCGAACCAGGTGAGGATCCCGCTGTCGCCCTCCAGCCTGGTGGTGGCGAGCACCGCGAGCCTGCCGCCCCCGGTCTCCTTCGGCAGCGGGGCGAGCGGGTGGCCCGCGACGACGAACACGGCGTCGGCGGTGGCCTGTTCACCGGTGACGGTGGCTACGTGCACCACGCAGGGGCAGGGCACGGGCGGTTCGGCGACCGGCATCTTCTTGCGGAAGGCGCCCCGGCCGTCGGTGGTGACGGCCCGGCCCTCGGCGTTGGCGCAGGAGTTGGTTCCGCCGATCACGCCCCGGTCCGTCGTGGACCGTCCGCAGATCAGCATCATCAGCAGCGCGTTCGGGCGCCAGCCGCTGCCCTTCACGGTGATCTCACCGCCCTTGCCCGCCTGCTGCTTGGAGAGGGTGACCACGGGCTTCGCGTCCGCGGCCCTCGTACCCGCCGCGTCGGCCCCGGTCGCGAAGAGCGTCAGCAGGGCGGGCAGCAGGGCCACGAGCAGCGCGACGGACAGCGCGCCGGCCCACCGGGGGCCGCCGCTGCGGGGTGCTGCCGGTCCGGCCTGTCCAGTCACGATTCCGCTCCCGCCTTCGCCAAGTGCCTGCTCCCGGAGTGCTGTTGGTTGCCCGGTGACCGTCCGGGCCGTTCCTCGTCGTCCGGCCGCCGGTCGCACGACCGCCTGAGCCGGTACGCGTACGTGCCCGCGCCGGCGGCGGCCAGGACCAGCAGTGCGCCGGCGGTCAACGGCGCCCACGGGACGAAGACCGCACGGGCCGTCGCCTCGCCGTGCGCCCCGCCCGCCGCCGTGACGCGCAGCCGTACGGTCGCCGAGTCGAGCGCGGGGACGTCCCGCCACGGCTCGGTGAGCCTGACGCGCTGTCCGGGCCGCACCTCCACCGGCAGGGCGCGGGCCCCGCGCCGCAGCAGCGTCCCGAACACCCCGTCGGCGCGGACCGCGATCCGCGGGGCGAGGACCGCGTTGCCGCGGTTGACCAGTGTGTAGTGGATGGCCCGCCCGGACACGCTGACGTCCTCGACGGTGAGCGCGGCCAGCGTCGGCCCGCCGACCCGGAGCCGGATCCGTACGCCCACCGAGCGGTCGCCGCCGCGCACGACGATCGCTCCGGGATGGTCACCGGGCGTCGCACCGGCCGGCACCGTGACGGTGAACGGCACATCGGCCCGGGTGCGGGCCGGGACGGTCACCTCGGTGGCGGCGGTCCGCAGCCAGCGCCCGGTCCCGGTGGCGCCCTTGCCGCCGGAGCCGCTGCCCTTCGCGTCGTACGCGTCGGCGCCGCTCAGCCGCACGGTGACCGGGGACCGGCCGGAGTTGGTGACCGAGATCCGGTCCTGCAGAACGGTGCCGGGCGGGCCCTCCAGATAGAAGTACGGTCTGCCGTCCGTGCCGGAACCGCTCACCGCGGGCCGCGCCGTCCACGAAGCGGCGCCCGGCTGCGACGGAGGCCGCGTCGCGGCACCGGCCACCGGTGTCATGGCGAGGGCGCACAGCAGTACGGCGAGGGCGAGTCGGGCGGCGTGACCGGTCGGCGACGGCATGGGCGGCTCCCTGGTGCGTGACGGCGGCGGCTGGGTCCGGCGGGAATCGCCCTATCGGCCAACAGCCCCCTGTCCGCGCCTGGTCAGCCAGAGCACCCCGGCCGCACCGGTCAGCAGCACCGTGCCGCCCAGCGTGCCGAGTGCCACGGCCGAGTCGAGCGGACCGGTCTTCGGCAGCTGTCCGCCGTCGTCGTCCGGGGCGCCCTGCCCGTTGCCCGCGGCGGTCACGTCGAGCCGGAGCGCAGGTCCCGGGTTGTTGGAGGGGGTGCAGGTCGTGGTCGTACCGAGCGCCTTGATGGTGAGCACACCGGCGGTGAAGTCGACCTTGCCGCTCTTCTTCGGGGTGTACGTACCCGACAGGTCACTGATCTTGATGGGGGTGTTGGCGGGTATGGCCGCGGAGTTCGGCGGGCCGGAGACATTGACCTGACCCGGGTCCGCGCCCCCCACCTTGATGACCGCGCTGGGGCTCATCGCGCCCTTGCCCAGTTCCACGGGGCTGGACGAGACGCCCTTCTGGAAGGACATCGTGAGCCGGTAGCCGCTGCCGCTCCTGACGCTCTTGATGTCGATGGGAGACACGGCACCCTTGTCACCGATCGGGGTCTTGCACTGGTAGTTGACGTCCACGACCGTGGCGTGGGCGGCGGGCGCGGCCATCAGCACCACCGTGCCCGCCAGCGCGGACGCCAGCGCGAGAGCTGTTCGCTTCTGGTAGGACACCTGAGTTCCCCTCATGCCGGAAGTCGCCGCACGCCGGTTCGCACCGACGCAAGTTACTGACGACACATCAGATCGGGCGCTCAAGGTACGCCCGGTGCCTTGTGGAGGGAAGACAAAGAGCGCGCCGATCCGGCGCGCTCCTCGGTGGTGCGAATGGCGGGGCACTGCGCCCCGGGGGGTCCGGCCGACGGCCTACGCGGGGGCGGCCAGCTCCGCCCAGACGGTTTTCCCGGGCCGGCCGGGCACCCGCAGGACGCCCCAGTCCAGGCAGAGCCGCTGCACGATGAACATGCCGTGCCCGCCGGGCCGTCCGGCCCGGTGCGGGGTACGCGGCGCGGGCTGGCCCGCGCCCGAGTCGGCGACCTCCACCCGCAGCACCTTCGCCGTGCAGGCGATACGCATCTCCTCGGGCCCGTCGGCATGCAGGCAGGCGTTGGTCACCAGCTCGGAGACGACCAGCAGGACGTCCTCGGCGGCGGCCCGGCCGTCGGCGCTCGACGCGGGGAGCCAGCCCCATTCGTGCAGCGCCTGGCGGGCGAAGTCACGGGCGGTCGGCACGATGCCGCCGACACCCCGCAGCGACAGGGTGCGCCACTGCCGCTCGGCCGACTCGGGGGAGGCCGCGCCCGCGTCCGCGTCCACGCCGGCGTCCTGCGGCTCACGGCCGAGGTCGCCCGGCGGGGGCTGCCGGGTGGTGCTCATCAGCGCTTCACCTCACCGATTCACCATGTCGCCATCGAACAGTTACAAGTGCAGATACAGAGTGTGCTGGTCGCCCACGGCTCCGCCGGATGTCTTCTGCCCGGCCGAATCGTGACAACACCCACTTCGTCTACGCGGATCGCGTGACACGGGCAACACATAGGGCGCCCGGGGCCGCGACACGCGTCGCGGTCAGGTGTCCAGGGCCGCTTCGAGGGAGTCGTGGACGGTGAAGACCGCCTCGGCCCCGGTGATCTCGAAGACCCTCGCCACCACCGGCAGCATTCCGGCCAAATGGACCCCTCCCCCGGCCGCCTCCGCCTTCAGGCGGGCACCGAGCAGCACATTGAGCCCGGTGGAATCACAGAATTCGAGTCGCGAGCAGTCGACCACCAGGCGCACCCGCCCCTGCTCGACCGCGCGCCCCAGAGGCTCTCGCAACAGATCCGCCGTGTGGTGATCCAGCTCACCCACCGGCGTCACGACCTCGCTGCGCCCTTCGGTCCGGACCTCGACCTGAAGCCGACCCCGGTTCGCACTGCCGACCGTCCCGCGGTCCATGCCCGTCCCTCTTCGCCGCTCGTCACTGCCTGCGTCTCTGCGTGCGCAGATGCGTATGTGCTGTCTCTGACGTTCTTGAAACAGTACGCGGTCTGTGCGCCACGCGATACCCGAAGACCTCAACAAACCGGACATATAGCATCAATTGGCGCTTGTAACTGTCCGTCCGGAGCGGGTAAGGGTAGGGGGACACCCAAAACACGACCGGCTTCGGAGGCGCCGCTTCACCGCAGGAACACGTATGGGCATCGGCAGCCATATGCCGAGAACGATGGAGGAGACCATGTCACCCCGGCTCGACGGACCGCGTCCCCACAACGCGACGTCAGCATGTCCTCAGGGACTGACCCACTCAGACTCCCCTGCCGCGATCGCCAAGGACGGCACCCGCAGCAGCACAGGTACCACCAGCAACATCAGCGACACCGGCCACACGAGTGGCACCGGCCACATCGGTGGCCATGACCGCATCGGCGCCGACGACCACGGCGTGGGTGACGGTCTCGAAGGACTTCCCGAGATCCCGCCCTATGACGAAGTGGGGCCGCTGGATGCCAGGGCACTGTCGAAGACGCTCTTCGCGCGGCTCGAATCCCTCGAAGAGGGCACCCACGAGTACTCGTACGTCCGCAACACGCTCGTCGAACTGAACCTGGCCCTGGTCAGGTTCGCCGCCTCCCGGTTCCGCTCCCGCAGCGAGCCGATGGAGGACATCGTCCAGGTCGGCACCATCGGCCTGATCAAGGCGATCGACCGCTTCGAGCTCAGCCGGGGCGTGGAGTTCCCGACGTTCGCGATGCCGACCATCGTCGGTGAGATCAAGCGCTTCTTCCGCGACACCAGCTGGTCCGTGCGCGTCCCGCGCCGGCTGCAGGAGCTGCGGCTCGACCTGGCCAAGGCGGGCGACGAGCTCGCCCAGCGACTGGACCGCTCGCCCACCGTGGGCGAGCTCGCCGACCGCCTCGGCATCACCCACGACGAGGTCGTCGAGGGCATGGCCGCGAGCAACGCGTACACCGCGAGCTCGCTGGACGCCAAGCCCGAGGAGGACGAGCACGAAGGCGCGCTGGCGGACCGGATCGGCTACGAGGACCACGGGCTCGAAGGCATCGAGTACGTCGAGTCCCTGAAACCGCTGATCGCCTCGTTGCCGCGCCGCGACCGCACGATCCTCTCGCTCCGGTTCGTCGCCAACATGACGCAGTCGGAGATCGGCGAGGAGCTGGGCATCTCCCAGATGCATGTGTCGCGGCTGCTCTCGCGCACTCTGGTCAAGCTCCGCAAGGGCCTGACTCTGGAGGAGTGAACGGGCGCGCATCGCGTGCCCGTGGAACATCCGAGCGACGTACCGCGAACCCGTGCGGAAGGACCCACCCCTGAGGCAAGGGGCGGGTCCTTCCGCATGTCTGACGCCGGATCACGGATGCCGTGCCGGACCGTGGTTGGTTCCGGGTGGCGCTCAGACGACGCGTTCGCCGCGCCGCCAGACCGCGTGCACCAGCGGAACGCCCGGCCGGTAGGCGAGGTGGACATGGCTGGGCGCGTCGAGAAGCACCAGGTCGGCGCGGGCGCCGGGGGCGATGCGGCCGATGTCCGTACGGCGCAGGGCCGCGGCGCCGCCCGCGGTGGCGGACCAGAGGGCCTCGTCCGGCGTCATGCCCATGTCCCGTACGGCGAGCGCGATGCAGAAGGGCATGGAGGAGGTGAACGACGAGCCCGGGTTGCAGTCCGTGGAGAGTGCGACGGTGGCGCCCGCGTCGAGGATGCGGCGGGCGTCGGGCCAGGTGGCCCGGGTGGAGAACTCGGCGCCGGGGAGCAGGGTGGCGACGGTGTTGCCCTGGGCCAGGGCGTCGACGTCGGCGTCGGTGAGGTGGGTGCAGTGGTCGGCGGACGCGGCGTCGAGTTCGACGGCTAGCTGGACGCCGGGGCCGTGGCCGAGCTGGTTGGCGTGGACGCGGGGATGCAGGCCCTTCGCCATGCCCGCGGTCAGGATCGCACGGGCCTGGTCGCCGTCGAAGGCACCCTTCTCGCAGAAGACGTCGACCCAACGGGCGTACGGGGCACAGGCGTCGAGCATCGCTCCGGTGACCAGGTCGACGTAGCCGGCCGGATCGTCGGCGTAGTCCGGGGAGACGATGTGGGCGCCGAGGTAGGTGACCTCCTCGGTGTGCCGGGCGGCGATGCGCAGGGCGCGGGCCTCGTCCTCGACGGTGAGGCCGTAGCCGGACTTGGTCTCGAAGGTGGTGGTGCCCTGGCGCAGCGCCTCGGCGAGGTAGCGGGCGACGTTGGCGGCGAGCTCTTCGTCGGTGGCGGCGCGGGTGGCGGCGACCGTGGTCCTGATGCCGCCCGCGCTGTAGGCGCGGCCGGACATCCGGGCGTTGAACTCCTCGGTGCGGTCGCCCGCGAACACGAGGTGGGAGTGGGAGTCGACGAAGCCGGGGATCACCGCCCGGCCGCCCGCGTCGACGACGTTGTCAGTGGCGGGTGCTTTGCTTGATTCACCGGTCCAGACGACCCGGTCGCCCTCGATGACGACGGCCGCGTCCCGGATCGTGCCCAGGGGGGAATCCGTGCGCAGGGAGGGGTCGTTGGTGACCAGACTGGCGATGTTGGTGATGGCGGTCGTCGTCATCGGGGGGCTGCTCTCCTTGCGGTGGTCCGGCGTCAGCCGTGCAGGGCGGCGATGGCCGAGGCGAGTGCTGCGGGTACGTCCCCGACGAGTGCGTGGTGACCGTCGCGGACGATGTGCCGGCCTGCCACGACCGTGTGCCGCACATCGGCGGCGGAGGCGGCGAATACGGCCGCTTCGGCAGCGAGTCTGGGCACCGGCCCCGCTGTTCTGACCGAATCCAGGGCTACGGTCGCCAGATCGGCGGGCGCACCGGGTTCGATGACACCCGCCTCGGGCCGGCCGAGCGCCGCGTGTCCGTCGACGCTCGCGGCGCGCAGCAGGGCGGCCGCCGTCCAGTGGCCGCGTGCCCGGGTGCGCAGGCGTTCGTTCAACTCCATCGCGCGGGCCTCTTCGAAGAGGTCGATCACGGCGTGGCTGTCGCTGCCGAGGGAGAGCGGCGAGCCGGCCCGCTG
The DNA here is from genome assembly GCF_040611955.1 of Streptomyces sp. NPDC006510. Lineage (NCBI taxonomy): Bacteria > Bacillati > Actinomycetota > Actinomycetes > Kitasatosporales > Streptomycetaceae > Streptomyces > Streptomyces sp. NPDC006510. The sequence continues at coordinate 43,773 of NZ_JBEXPH010000008.1, forward strand.
GAGGGCGACGGCGGGGCCGATTCCGTCGGCGAGGTCGCGTTCCGTGGTGGGGCACATGCAGGTGCCGGTCCCCGAGGAGCCGAGCAGTGCGATGTCCTCGCCGGTGAGGTGGGTGTTGTGGATGCCGGTGGTGCGCGGGCCGAGGACCCCGTGGTCGGCGAGGAGCCGGGTGGGTGTGCAGCCGTGGACGACGAGGCAGGCGTCGTTCTCCGCGGTCTGTTCGGAGAGGTGGACGTGGAGCGGGGCCCGCCGCTCCTCGGCCCAGGCGGCCACGGTGGCCAGCTGCCCGGCGGGCACCGCGCGCACGGAGTGGACGGCCGCGCCGATCAGGGCGTGGTCGCCGCTCTTGAGGAGGGAGGCGCGTTCGGCCCAGGCGTCCGCGGTGGTGTCGGAGAAGCGCAGCTGGTGCTGGTCGGGCTGCTGGTACTGGGTGGGGCGCTTGCCGAATCCGGCGGAGAGGTAGGCGGTGTCCAGCAGCGTGATCCGGATACCGGCCTCGCCCGCCGCCGCGATCAGGGCCTCGCCCATCGCGTTCGGGTTGTCGTACGGAGTGCCGCCCGGCGCGTGGTGCAGATAGTGGAACTCACCGGCCGCGGTGATGCCCGCCAACGCCATCTCGGCGTACACGGCGCGGGCGAGGTCGTAGTAGGTGTCGGGGGTGAGCCGGGAGGCGACCTGGTACATGGTCTCGCGCCAGGTCCAGAAGGTGCCGGAGCCCACCTGGACGGTCGAGCGCAGGGCGCGGTGGAAGGCGTGCGAATGGGTGTTGGCGAGCCCGGGGAGGGTGAGCCCGCGCAGCACGGTGGCGCCCGGCGGCGGGGTGGCGACGCCGGTGCGGACGCCCGCGATCAGCCCGCCCGAGACGTCCAGGGCGACGCCCGGCTCGACATGGGTGCCGAGCCAGGCATGGGACAACCAGTACGTCACGGTGGCGGGCCTGCCCGTCGGTTCCGTTGTCAGCTGCACGCGAGACCTTCCAGTACGTCGGCGAGTGCGATCACCCCGGCCACGCAGTCGTCCTCGCCCGCGTGCTCGGCCGGCGAGTGCGAGATCCCGGTGGGGTTCCGTACGAACAGCATGGCGGTAGGCACCGAAGCGGACAAAATACCCGCGTCGTGTCCGGCGCCGGTGCCCAGGACGGGTACCGCCCGGTCGGCGCCGCCGCCGTCCCGGCCGCCCCGGTCCGCGAGGATCTTGCCGAGTTCGTCGCGCAGGGCGTGCTCGAACTCGACGACGGGCGTGAAGGACTCCCGTACGACATCGAGGTCGATCCCGGCCCGCTCGGCGTGTTCCCTGGCGGACCGTTCGACGCCGGTGACCACGGCGTCGAGGGACTCCTGGTCGGCGGCGCGGGAGTCGAGCCAGCCGCGGACGAGGGAGGGGATGGCGTTGACACCGTTCGGCTCGACGGCGATCTTGCCGAAGGTGGCGAGGGCGCCTGCGAGTTCCGCCTCGCGGCGGGCGGCCAGCACGGTCTCGGCGTACGTGAGCATCGGGTCGCGCCGGTCGGCGAGACGGGTGGTGCCCGCGTGGTTGGCCTCGCCCCGGAAGTCGAACCTCCAGCGTCCGTGCGGCCAGATCGCGGAGGCGATGCCGACCGGGTCGCCGGTGAGGTCGAGGGCGCGCCCCTGCTCGACATGGAGTTCGACGAACGCGCCGATGCGGGCGAGCCGTTCGGGGTCCGGGCCGATGGTGTCGGGGTCGTATCCGGCGGCCTCCATGGCCTGCGGCAGCGTGATGCCGTCGCCGTCGCGGAGCCGGTGCGCCGCCTCGGCGGTCAGCTGTCCGGCGGCGAGCCGGGAGCCCACACAGGCGAGCCCGAAGCGGGCCCCCTCCTCGTCGCCGAAGTTGCTGATGGCCAGCGGCCGGGTGAACTCCGCCCCCCTGCCGCGGAGTTCGTCGAGCGCGGCGAAGGAGGAGACCACGCCGAGCGGCCCGTCGAAGGCACCGCCGTCCGGTACGGAGTCGAGATGCGATCCGGCGACGACGGCATCCCCGGCCAGGGGGTCACCGAGCCAGGCCCACTGGTTGCCGTTCCGGTCGACCTCGTAGGCGAGCCCGCGCGCCTCGGCCTGCGTCCGGAACCAGGCACGGCAGTCGGCGTCGGCCCCGGTCCAGGCGTAGCGGCGGTAGCCCCCGCTGTCCTGGTGCCGGCCGATCGGCAGGAGCTCCCGCCACATGGCCTGGAACGACGAGCCGCCGCCCCGGGCGCCGGCACCGGCCCCGGCGCTGCTCCCGTTCCCGGTCCCGTTCACAGCCCCGTTCCCCGTCCCGTTCACGGTCGGAAGGCTCACTGTCCGTCCTCTGTCATCGGCACACGCACGCCCTTGTCCGCGGCGACCGACTCCGCGATGTCGTACCCGGCGTCGACGTGCCGGATGACGCCCATGCCCGGGTCGTTGGTGAGCACCCGGCGGATCTTCTCGCCCGCCAGCTTCGTGCCGTCGGCGACGGTCACCTGCCCGGCGTGGATGGAGCGCCCCATCCCGACGCCGCCGCCGTGGTGGATGGAGACCCAGGAGGCCCCGGACGCCACGTTGACCATGGCGTTCAGCAGCGGCCAGTCGGCGATCGCGTCGGACCCGTCGAGCATGGCCTCGGTCTCCCGGTACGGGGAGGCCACGGAGCCGCAGTCCAGGTGGTCGCGCCCGATGGCCAGCGGCGCGGCCAGCTCGCCGCTCGCCACCATGTCGTTGAACCGCTCGCCGGCCCGGTCGCGCTCGCCGTAGCCGAGCCAGCAGATGCGGGCGGGCAGCCCCTGGAAGTGGACGCGCTCGCCGGCCATCCTGATCCAGCGGTGCAGCGACTCGTTCTCCGGGAAGAGTTCGAGCATCGCCTTGTCGGTCCTGTGGATGTCGGACGCCTCGCCGGAGAGCGCGGCCCAGCGGAACGGGCCCTTGCCCTCGCAGAAGAGCGGCCGGATGTACGCGGGCACGAACCCGGGGAAGTCGAACGCCCGGTCGTAGCCCGCGAGCCGGGCCTCGCCGCGGATCGAGTTGCCGTAGTCGAAGACCTCGGCCCCGGCGTCCATGAAGCCGACCATCGCCTCGACGTGCTTGGCCATCGACTCCCGTGCGCGCTGCGTGAAGTCGGCGGGCTTCTCGGCGGCGTACGAGGCCATGTCGTCGAAGTCGACCCCGAGCGGGAGGTACGAGAGCGGGTCGTGTGCGCTGGTCTGGTCGGTGACGATGTCGATCGGGGCGCCCTCGGCGAGCATCCGGGGCAGCAGCTCCGCCGCGTTGCCGAGCAGACCGATGGAGAGCGGCCTGCGGGCGTCCCGCGCCTCGGTGGCCAGCTGGAGCGCGTGCTCCAGGGAGTCGGCGCGCACGTCCAGGTAGCGGTGCTCGATCCGGCGCTCGATGGCGCGCGGGTCGCAGTCGATACAGATCGCGACGCCGTCGTTCATGGTCACGGCGAGCGGCTGGGCGCCGCCCATGCCGCCGAGTCCGGCCGTCAGGGTGATGGTGCCGGCCAGCGTCCCGCCGAACTTCTTCGCCGCGACGGCGGCGAACGTCTCGTAGGTGCCCTGCAGGATGCCCTGCGTACCGATGTAGATCCACGATCCGGCGGTCATCTGGCCGTACATGGTGAGCCCGAGCGCCTCCAGGCGGCGGAACTCCTCCCAGTTCGCCCAGTCGCCGACCAGGTTGGAGTTGGCGATGAGGACGCGTGGCGCCCACTCGTGCGTCTGCATGACGCCGACCGGGCGCCCGGACTGGACGAGCATCGTCTCGTCCTGCTTGAGCGTCCGCAGCGTGCGCACCATCGCGTCGAACGAGCGCCAGTCGCGGGCCGCCTTGCCGGTGCCGCCGTAGACGACGAGCTTGTCGGGGTGCTCGGCGACCTCGGGGTCGAGGTTGTTCTGCAGCATGCGCAGGGCGGCCTCCTGCTGCCATCCCAGGGCGCTCAGTTCGGTACCGCGCGGTGCCCGTACGGGGCGGGGTCCTGACATGGCAATGCCTCCTCGCGACTGTAAGTCTTCTATTCACATCCTGATGGCCTGAATACTCGTAGTCAACAGTCCCGCACCGTCGCACGGAGACGGGCGACCCGCGCCCGCCCGCGCACAAGCCCTCCCGACGCCCCCGCCGCGCGCCCTCCCCGCGCCTCCGTACGCCTCCGGCATGTGCCGATGGAAAGTATCTGAACTCCCACTCGGGGCAGGCACCTTGAATAGCCTCGGGAGCACACCCGAACACCGAGCCGGGAGGGGCGTCCGCGCGTGCCCGCAGCCGCTCTGCCGCATCGACTCAGAGACACCTGGGAGGCCCCTGTGATCCGAGCACTCAGACTGCGCGCCGGGACGAAACAGCCGATGGCCCCCGAGGCCGAAGAACAGGATCTACTGGCCGAACTCCAGCGATTACGGACCGGGGTCCCGCTCCTGTCCGGCGCCCTGGTCGCCGGTACCGACGGTCTCGTGCTGGCCCATGACATCCCGGGGGTGGAGCCCGACCGGGTCGCCGCGCTGACCGCGGCCGCGCTCGGCGTCGCGGTACGGATGACGGAGGCGACCGGCCGGGGCGGCTTCGGCGAGATTCTCGTACGGGGCGAGTCCGGCTGTATCGCGTCGTACGCCGCGGGCCCCTCGGCCGTTCTCACACTGCTGGCCGAGAACCGGATCGATGTCGGCGACCTCCATCTCGCCGGCCGCCGGGCGGGGGGCCGGATCGGCGAGCTGATCGACGCCGCAGCGCACCGCGCCGCCCGTCCGGCGCCTCCGTTCCCCTCCCCCCAGCAGCCTCCACGGCCCGGCCCGCCGCCGCACCGCCCCTGACGGCCGGAGGTCCGGCGGGCGGATTCAGCGCCGGCGCCGCGCCCCGCCGGGCGCGGCGTCCCCCGCCATCGGCCCGGTCGTCCGATACCCCTTGACCTGCTTGCCCGCGGGCCGTCCACGCTCCACCCAGTCGGTCCGTACCCAGTACAGGGCGTCGTCCGCCTGCTCGCGCCGCCCGATCCGGACGGCCTTGAGCCAGAGCCCGGCGCCCGCCCCGGCGAGCACCAGCCCGCAGGTCCCGGGCAGCAGGAACGCGCTCGCCACCGCCACGAGGAACGCCCCGAGCAGCCACCACCGGTGCCCGCGCCGCCAGTTGCGTACGGTCACGGCCCGGTCCTGGAGGAAGTCGGACCGCCCGGCGCGTGTGGCGCCCCCGGCCAGTTCCGCGTACCTCCGGCCCCGGACGAGCGCCACCACGGCCGCGGTGATCAGGAACAGCGCGGCCCCGGACAACAGGCCGATCCGGCGTCCGGTGAGCCCCGGCACCAGCGCGCCGATCGCCGTGGCCAGCAGCCCCAGCCACCACAGCGGTGCGGCTCCGGCCCGAACGATCACGGCCACCCTCGCCAACGACTGCGCTCCGCGTCCCACGTCCGCACCCCTCTCCGCAGCTCCTCGTGAGCCTTTCCGGCCCGGAGATTAGTGGCCGTAGATGAGCGGTGCCTGAGAATCGGCGACCGTCACTCCACGAACAGTCCCCGCGCCGCCGCCCTCGCGTCGAACTCCTCCAGCCGCGCCTGTGCGTCGGGCAGGTCGTCGCACATCGCCTCCAGCAGCACCCGCCCCAGCAGCATCGGCGCGCATGCCGTGTCGAAGGCGAGCCCGGTGCCGACGGCGGCCGGGATCAGCAGGTCGCTGTACTTGGCGACGGGAGCGAACGCGGAGTCCGCCACCGACACCACGGCCAGCCCCTGCTCCTGCGCGTACGCGAGGGCGTCGACGACCTCCTTCGGATGCCGGGGCAGCGCGAAGCAGATCAGCGCGGACGCGCCCGCGCGTCGCGCGGCGTCGATCCGGTCGCGCAGCATGCTGCCGCCCTCGTCGAGCACCCGGACATCGGGGTGGACCTTGGCCGCGAAGTACCCGAAGCCCCGCGCCTGCGAGGAGGCGGCCCGCAGCCCGAGCACCGGCAGCGGCCGCGAGGCCGCCAGCAGCCTGCCCGCCCGCTCGACGGGCCCGGGGTCGGCGAGCAGCTCGGCCAGATGCCGCAGATTCTCGATCTCGCCGAGCACCGCCTGCTGGTACTCGTTGTACGCGTCGTCCCCGCCCCCGGGCACGGGCTCGGCGGGGGCGACCTCCCGCAGGTGCTTGCGGAGCGCCGGATAGCCGTCGAAGCCGAGCGCCACGGCGAAGCGGGTGACGGACGGCTGGCTGACCCCGGCGAGCTCGGCCAGCTCCACGCTCGACAGGAACGGGACGTCCCCGGCCCGGCGCACCATCGAGTGCGCGATGCGCCGCTGGGTCGGTGTGAGCCGGCGCCCCTCGAAGAGCTGCTGCAACCGCGTGGCCGGGCTGCTCCCGCTCATGCTGTCCCCTCGGTAGATCCGGCGCACCGCGATCCGGCGCCGACAAATCCATTCAGCCAGCAAGGCGTCTGCATGTCCATATGCAGCCGGGCCGCGGGCCGTCCCCGCACGGCCGGGGCGGCGTGCCCGGACTTGAGACCGTACGCGGCGACCTTCCCGGCGAAGGCACGGGTCGCCGGGTCGCCCGGCCCGAAGAACCGCCCGGTCCAAAGAGGGGGGTTAGCCCCACTGACCGCGGCGGCCGCGATTCGTACCGTAAAGGACATGAAAACCCGTGACCCCGAGCTCAAGAGCGAGCTCGATGCCGCCCTGCATGCCCGTAGTGAGCTGGGTTCGGAGTACGAGCCCGCGCTCGTGGAGTCTTTTCTGGAGAAGGTCGAGCAGCAGCTGGACAGCACGCTCGACCGTCGGGTCCGGCGCCATCTCGCCGAACAGCGGGTGAGCGTGGCCAGGGGCGCGCGCCCGCCGCAGCCGCTGGGGAACTTCGGCGAGCGCTACGGCTTCGGGATCATCTCGCTGATCCTGGCCATCCCGCTGTCGGCGATCGGTGCCGCTGCCGCCGACACCGGCGGCCTGGTCGTCGCCTGGCTCGGGATCATCGCGGTCAACGCCGTGCACGCCGCCCGCAACTGGCCGTGGTTCTCGCACCGCACCGGACGTGCGGACTCCGACTGGGAGGACTGACGGCCGGGGCTGCCGAACGGCCCCGGGAACACCCGGCCCCCGGACGGGTGTGTCGCGGGGACCGCCGCACCCCCGGTTGCCCGGGGGGCGGGACGACGGCGGTCCCCGCGAGGGACACGGTCCGGGTCAGGGCCGGTCACCGCGTCCTGGCGACGATGGAGGTCCGGGAGCCGCTCCGTAGTCCGTGTCGCCGTATCGGGTGTCGGCGGGTTCCCCTGCCGACACCCATCAATCTGCCGGACCCGTGTTAAGCCGGTGCTGCGCGAACGTGTCGCGCTCGTACCGTTTTCACGAAGCCCGGGTCAGCCGCGCTACGCCTTGCCGGCCGTCGCGTCCTTGGCGAGGAAGGCCAGCAGGTCCTGGCGGCTGACCACGCCCTTCGGCTTGCCCTCCACCAGCACGATCGCCGCGTCCGCGGTGTTCGTGCCGCCGAGCACCGCCATCAGGTCCTCGACCGGTTCGCCGGAGCCGACCTGGGGCAGCGGCGGCGACATGTGCTTCTCCAGCGGGTCGGAGAGCGAGGCGCGCTGGGCGAACAGCGCGTTCAGCAGCTCCCGCTCCACCACCGAACCGATGACCTCGGCGGCCATCACGTCCGGGTGACCGGCGCCCGGCTTCACGATCGGCATCTGCGAGACGCCGTACTCGCGCAGGACGTCGATCGCCTCGCCGACGGTCTCCTCCGGGTGCATGTGGACGAGGGTCGGGATCGGGCCGTCCTTGTAGTCGAGCACGTCGGCGACGCGCGCGGACGGGCCGGTGTCCTCCAGGAAGCCGTAGTCGGCCATCCATTCGTCGTTGAAGATCTTGCTGAGGTAGCCGCGGCCGCTGTCGGGCAGCAGGACGACGACCACGTCGTCCGGGCCCAGCCGCTCGGCGACCTCCAGAGCGGCGACCACGGCCATGCCGCAGGAGCCGCCGACCAGCAGGCCCTCCTCCTTGGCGAGGCGGCGGGTCATCTGGAAGGAGTCCTTGTCGGACACGGCGACGATCTCGTCCGTGACCGTGCGGTCGTAGGCGCTCGGCCAGAAGTCCTCGCCGACGCCCTCGACCAGGTAGGGCCGCCCGGAGCCGCCGGAGTAGACCGAGCCCTCCGGGTCCGCGCCGACCACCCGCACCGAACCGCCGCTGATCTCCTTCAGATAGCGGCCGGTGCCGCTGATCGTGCCGCCGGTTCCGACGCCCGCGACGAAGTGGGTGATCTTCCCGTCCGTCTGCTCCCACAGCTCGGGACCGGTGGTCTCGTAGTGGGAACGCGGGTTGTTGGGGTTTGAGTACTGGTCCGGCTTCCAGGCCCCCGGGGTCTCGCGGACCAGGCGGTCTGAGACGTTGTAGTACGAGTCGGGGTGCTCGGGGTCAACGGCCGTCGGGCAGACGACGACCTCGGCACCGTAGGCGCGCAGCACATTGATCTTGTCCGTGGACACCTTGTCCGGGCAGACGAAGATGCACTTGTACCCCTTCTGCTGGGCGACGATCGCCAGGCCGACGCCGGTGTTGCCACTGGTCGGCTCGACGATGGTGCCGCCGGGCTGCAGCTCGCCGCTCTGCTCGGCGGCCTCGATCATCCGCAGGGCGATCCGGTCCTTGACCGAACCGCCGGGGTTGAAGTACTCGACCTTGGCCAGGACCGTCGCCTGGATGCCGGCCGTCACACTGCGCAGCCTCACCAGCGGGGTATTGCCTACGAGACTGATCATCGAATCGTGGAATTGCACCGTGTACTCCGGGGTCTCCGAGATGGTGCGGCAAGGGTATGCGTACGGGCACGAGATTGGGCGAAGCGATTGAGCAACGGTCACCACGGGGCAGTTAGCTGTATGTACGGCGGTACGGCAACGAGGAGGTGGACCGGACTGTGTCAAGGGCAAGGGTGGCACGGCGGATCGCGGCGGGCGCGGCCTACGGCGGCGGCAGCATCGGGTTGCTCGGTGCGGCGGCGGTGGGCGTACTGCTGGCGGAGGTCCAGCTGGCGAAACGGCAGGTGGGCGGCGGGATCGCACCGGTCCCGCCGAGCGCGGACGGGCGGTACGGGGTGGCGTTCACCGGCCCCGCGGACCCGTTGCGGCTGGGGTTGCTGGGCGACTCGACGGCGGCCGGGCAGGGGGTGCACCGGGCCGGGCAGACCCCGGGGGCACTGCTCGCCTCGGGGCTCGCCGCGGTGTCCGAGCGGCCGGTGGATCTGCGCAACGTGGCGCAGCCGGGCGCCCGTTCGGACGATCTGGAGCGGCAGGTCTCGCTGCTGCTCGCCGACACCTCCCGTACGCCCGACGTCTGCGTGATCATGATCGGTGCGAACGATGTGACGCACCGGATGCCGGCCACCCAGTCGGTGCGCTGCCTGACCACCGCCGTGCGCAGGCTGCGGACGGCGGGTGCGGAGGTCGTGGTCGGCACCTGCCCGGATCTGGGCACGATCGAGCCGGTCTATCAGCCGCTGCGCTGGCTGGCCCGGCGGGTGAGCCGGCAGCTGGCCGCGGCCCAGACCATCGGTTCGGTGGAGCAGGGCGGGCGCACGGTCTCGCTGGGCGATCTGCTCGGGCCGGAGTTCGAGGCGAATCCGCGGGAGCTGTTCGGGCCGGACAACTACCACCCGTCGGCGGAGGGGTACGCCACGGCGGCGATGGCGGTGCTGCCCACGCTCTGCGCGGTGCTGGGGCTGTGGCCGGAGTCCGACCGGCTGGACGGGGCCCGGCGCGAGGACATGCTGCCGGTGGCCAAGGCGGCCTCCCAGGCGGCCAGGGAGGCCGGTACGGAGGTCACCGGGGCACGGGCGCCCTGGGCACTCCTCAAGCACCGCAGGCGGCGGCGTCTGCCCGCGGCCACGGAGCCCCACCCGCACCCGGAGTCGCACGCGGCGGCGGAGGAGGTTCCGCACGCGACGGCGGACGGGGGCCGGCCCGGGAAGACGGCGGGAGAGCCGCCCGGGGAGGCAGAGGCGGCACCCGGGAGGACGGGGGAGAAAGCAGTCGACTGAGCGGTTGCTTAGAAAAGAGGTCCGCGTCACATGGGCTGCCCGGTGACCCAGCGTCTACGTACAGGTAACTTCCAAGTCAGCACCTGCCAGAACCCGCCTTCCAGCCCTCATGGAGCCGCGTGATGCCCGAAGCCGTGATCGTCTCTGCAGCCCGTTCTCCCATCGGCCGGGCCTTCAAGGGCTCACTGAAGGACCTGCGCGCGGACGACCTGACCGCCACGATCATCCGGACGGCGCTGGCGAAGGTTCCCGAGCTGGACCCGAAGGACATCGACGACCTGATGCTCGGCTGCGGCCTCCCCGGCGGCGAGCAGGGCAACAACCTGGGCCGCATCATCGCCGTACAGATGGGGATGGACCACCTTCCCGGCTGCACGGTCACCCGCTACTGCTCGTCCTCCCTCCAGACCAGCCGGATGGCACTGCACGCCATCAAGGCCGGCGAGGGCGACGTCTTCATCTCGGCCGGTGTCGAGATGGTGTCCCGCTTCGTGAAGGGCAACTCCGACAGCCTGCCGGACACGCACAACCCGCTGTTCGCCGACGCCGAGGCCCGCACCGCGGCCCGCGCCGAGCGGGGCGGCGACGACTGGCACGACCCGCGCGAGGACGGCCTGGTCCCGGACGCGTACATCGCGATGGGGCAGACCGCGGAGAACCTGGCCCGCCTCAAGGGCGTCACCCGCCAGGACATGGACGAGTTCGGCGTCCGCTCGCAGAACCTCGCCGAGGAAGCTCTCAAGAACGGCTTCTGGGAGCGCGAGATCACCCCGGTCACCACCCCGGACGGCACGGTCGTCGCGAAGGACGACGGCCCGCGCGCGGGCGTCACCCTGGAGGGCGTGCAGGGTCTGAAGCCGGTGTTCCGCCCCGACGGCCTGGTCACCGCGGGCAACTGCTGCCCGCTCAACGACGGCGCCGCCGCACTCGTGATCATGTCCGACACCAAGGCGCGCGAGCTGGGCCTGACCCCGCTGGCCCGGATCGTCTCGACCGGCGTCTCCGGCCTCTCCCCCGAGATCATGGGATACGGGCCGGTGGAGGCCAGCAGGCAGGCGCTGAAGCGGGCCGGGCTGACCATCGACGACATCGACCTGGCCGAGATCAACGAGGCGTTCGCCGCCCAGGTGATCCCCTCCTACCGCGACCTCGGCCTGCCGCTGGAGAAGGTCAACGTCAACGGCGGCGCGATCGCCGTCGGCCACCCCTTCGGCATGACGGGCGCCCGGATCACCGGCACGCTGATCAACAGCCTGCAGTTCCACGACAAGCAGTTCGGCCTGGAAACCATGTGCGTGGGCGGCGGCCAGGGCATGGCGATGGTCATCGAGCGCCTGAGCTGACCCCACCCGGTGGCCGGTTCCGAGCCCCGACCGTGACCGAATCTCCCCCAGGATGTGACCTATCTCCTGGGGGAGAGTCATTTCCGCAGGTCACACCCACATCAGGGTTAAACCCCGGGCCCAAAGACCTGTCCAATTCGTGACGTAATGCACTGACACAGGGCGCAGGTAGGGGACAAGCTGATGTAGGAAGTCGGGGGATCGATTGAAACCGGGAGTATGTCAGTGAGCGCCATGTCTCTTGCCCTGTTGCTGACCACCGCCGCTGCCACGGCCGTGGGCGCCGCTGCTCTGCACGCTGCTCACGGGCTGCGCAAGCAGGTCACGGCCCTTCGTACCGAGCTGGCCGCGGCCCGCGCCCACGGCGCCGCCGTGCCCGCACAGAGCCGCAGCACCGCCACCCCGGTCGCCGAGATACGCGCGGCCGTCGCCGAGGCACTCGCCGAGGAGCGGGAGCGCGAGCTCGCCGAGGCCCGTGCCTTCTGGGCCACCCAGGAAGCGCGCGATGCCGCCGACGCCCCGTCCCTGCTGGGCGGCCTGACCGGGGTGGGCGAGGAGGCCCCGTTCTACATGCCCCGCCAGGCCGACTTCGCGGGCCTCGACGCGATGGACCTCGACGCCACCGAGGCCCTCGACGAGCTGACGGAACTGACGGAGCTGGCGGACGTGACCGAGCTGCCCGGACCGGCGGAGTTCGCCGAGGACTCCCCCGAGCTGGCCGCGGCCCGTCGACGGCACCCCTCGCACCCCGACTTCGTACCGGTGCAGACCCCGGTCGTCACCGACCACGAGCGCACCGTGAACCGTCTCGAAGAGCTCGCCGACAGCCGTACGGAACTCGCCGATGTGCGCCCCGGCCCACTCGGCACGCTCGACGTCTATGTCTTCGCCGACGGCACCACGCTCTGCATGACCCCCGGCCACCGCGAGACGGCCGAGCGTCTGGCCGGTTCGCTGCTCGCCGGTGAGCACCCGGTACTGCTGGGCGGTTCCGGCGTCTCCGGCGCGTACGCCCTGACCTTCTCCTGCGGCAAGGAGAACGTCTACATCCTCGCCGACCGCGTCATCGCCTCGTTCTGACACCCCGGCATCCGGGCACAGCGGCTCTCGCCGGCCGCCGCCTCCGGGCCGACTCCCCGGACCGCCATCCCGGACTGCTGCCCGCCGCTACGCGAACGCGCGCGCGGCGGCCTCGTTCACGAATTGCACGGCCTCGTCCAGCTCCGCCGACGGGGCCGTTTCCAGTGCCACCGCCAGATCGCGCCCCGCCACGGCGAGTTGGTCGCCGATCGAGAAGATCCCGGCGTCCGGCATGCTGTGCGGCTCCCGGTCCGGCGCCTCGATCCGCTGGGCGCGCAGCGCCAGTTCCCGGGCCGCGGCAAGCCCTTCGGCAGCGGCTCCGCGCTGCAGACGGCTGTGCGGGGCGGCACGCAGCCGGTCGGCGAATCGGTCCACGGCGGTGATCAGCGGGGTCGTATCGAGCACTCCGCGACCCTACGCGCCCCGGCAGGACGGTTGCCAACGGGCCGATGCTCGGGCACCGTGTCGGCAAGGAGACCAACAACGCGCAATGCGTCGGAGGCGCCATGTCCCAAGTCTTCTCCGAAGAGACCCATCGCAATCTGCTCGCCCGGATCCCCCGCTGCACCGGTCGTGAAATCGCCGACTGGCTCCGCATCGTGGAGGAAGGACCCGCTCTCCGCTTCGAGGAGAAGGTCAGCTGGCTGCGGAGCGAGCACGACCTCGCCTATGGACACGCGAAGGCGCTCATCCACGAGTACGACCTCAGACGGGCCGCCCGCAAGCTGCTCTGAGCACCCGTGAGATCCGAGCACCCGTGAAAAGGGGAACGGCCCGCAGGCACTGTGCCTGCGGGCCGTTCCCGTCGTGCGGGTGCGGGCGATCAGTCGTCGCCGCTGAGGATGGAGAGCAGACGCAGCATCTCCAGGTAGATCCACACCAGGGTCATGGTGAGGCCGAAGGCCGCCAGCCAGGACTCCTCGCGGGGGGCGCCGTAGGCGATGCCGTCCTCGACCTGCTTGAAGTCCAGGGCCAGGAAGCACGCACCGAGGACGATCCCGATGACGCCGAAGAGGATGCCGAGGCCGCCGCTGCGGAAGCCCAGGCCGTCACCGCCACCGAAGACGGCGAACAGCAGGTTGACCACCATCAGGAGCATGAAGCCCATGGCGGCGGCCATCACGAAGCCGTAGAAGCGGCGGGTGACGCGGATCCAGCGCATCTTGTACGCGAGCAGCACACCGGCGAAGACACACATGGTGCCCATCACCGCCTGCATCACGACGCCGGGTCCGATGTACGTGCTGACCGCGCTGGAGATCACTCCGAGGAAGACACCCTCGAAGGCCGCGTACGCGACGATCAGCGCCGGCACCGGCCTGCGCTTGAAGGACTGGACGAGCGACAGGACGAACGCCACCAGGGCGGCGCCGATCGCGATGCCGTACGACTTGCCGAGGTTCGCCTCGTCGACCGGCAGCAGCGCCCAGGCGAGGACGGCGCCGAGCACCACGGTGCCCAGCGTGATCGCCGTCCGCGTGACGACGTCGTCGATCGTCATCGCGCCGGTGCGCGCCGGTGCCTGCGGGGCGCCGTACTGGGCGTCCGGCTGGGCGTAGGGGTTGGTGGCGTACGGGTTGGCGGCGGCGCCCTGCGCGTACGGGTTGGCACCCGCTGCGGGGGCCCCGGCCTGCGGCGCCGCGTTGAAGCCCGCGTATCCGTTGTCGCGGCTGAAGCCCCGTCGCGAGAAGACCGGGTTGCTGCTCCTCATCTCACTCCTCCATGGCCACCCTGCGTGGCCTTCCCACAAGAGTAATGGGTAGGCAAAAGAATCAGACTAGTGCTTGGGGAGGATCTTTACGGAACCGTGGACAGCCCTCAGGGCCGGTCCGGGTCGGCCGCGCGCAGGTCGGCCAGCAGTTCGGCCTGGCCGGCGAGGACCCCGGACAGGATGGTCCTGGCGACCTTCAGCAGTTCCGCCACCTGCGTGTTGGCCAGCGAGTAGTACACGCCCGAGCCCTCCCGGCGCGTGACGACCAGGTTAGCCCTGCGCAGCACGGCCAGCTGCTGCGAGAGGTGGGCGGGCTCGACGCCGATCTCGGACAGCATCTCGGACACCGCGTGCTCCCGCTCGCTGAGGAGTTCCAGCACCCGGATCCGCACGGGGTGGCCGAGCGTCTTGAAGAACTCGGCCTTCAGTTGGTAGAGGGGCGCGCTCATCGCAGCGGCCTCGCACCCTCGGTCCCGGCGGTCCGGCCGGCCCGTCGAGATCGTGCGTGTCCCGTGCATCGCGTCCACCCAAAACTCTTCGCCATGGGGCCATCCTCGCGCGTCCACCCAAACGTGCTGACCTCGCTAATTGCTAACATTAGCAATTCGGAATGTGGTGACGGCAGCTGCGGGAAGGAGCGCCGTGGGGCCGGTGCCGGAGGGCCTGAGCGCGTTCGTACGGGCGCGGCTGGACGACGAGGACCGCGACGCGGACCTGTTCCACGAACCGTCCTGCCGGATCGCCGTCGCGGCCGGTGGGACACGGCCGTCCGGGCCCCTCGTACCGGCCGGGTGCGACTGCCCCGTCCCGGAGCGGATGCACGACGAGGTCGGCCTCAAGCGCCTGACCGTACGGGACCTCGAAGGGCGCATCGAGCGGGCGCCGGACACCGCCCCTTCGCTGGACGCCGTCATCGCGCTGATGGCACTGAAGGCCCTGGCGCTGGAGTACGCGAGCCACCCGCGGTGGCGCGAGGAGTGGCGCCCCTGACCCGCCCGGGTCGGATGGCGGCCGGGCGGGGCCGGGGTCCCGGCCCGTTGCCGTCCTTCACGATCCGGTCGGCCGTCATGCGTCCTCGCTCGCGCTGCCCGCCCTATGCAGAGGCAGGGTGATCCAGATGCTCTTGCCCTGTCCGTCCGGGTCGTCGCGCACGACGACGGTGCCCCCGAGGCCCAGGGTGAGTTCGGCGACCGTGGCCAGACCGCCGCCGCCCGCGACGTAGGCCGGTACGTGCAGGGCGGGCCGGTACGGGTGGCGGTCGTGGACCCCGAACGCGAACGCGTCCGGGCCCGCCGCGTAGAGCACGGTCACGTTCGGGGACAGCACGGCCGCGTGCCGGACGCTGTTGGTGACCAACTCGCTGAGGATCAGCAGGGCCGGACCGACGCTGGGGTGGTTCAGGCCGATGCCCCATTCGACCAGCACCTGCTCGGTGGTCTCGCGCGCCATGCGGACGGCGGCGCCCATCGTGGGCAGGGTCAGGACGTGGCGCAGGGGCAGGGCTTCGTACCGCTCCGTCATGAGCCGGACACCTCCGGCGCCACGAGGGCGACGGCGGGCCCGGCCGGCAGATCGCGGCGCGGGGCCGCGAAGTCGGCCCGGCGGGGCGGCAGCGCGCGCACCCGGTTCGCGGCCCGGCCGGAGAACGTACTCACTCCGCCGCGCCCCCGGCTTCCCGCAACTCGTCCAGGAGCTCGTTCCGCCCGGCCGGCATCTCGGTCGGGATCCGCCGGACCGCCCGCATCAGCTCCGCGACGTCCCCGTCGGCGATTTCGTAGCGGAACCGGCACGACCACGGACCCCCTTCGACCCCCGGAATTCCGGGGCATCGCTCTGCACCTTCACGTCCGCACCTTCACGTCCGCGAGTAATTACGGGCACACCGAACACAGCATGTAGTGAATTGCATAAATTCGCAATTCGCTCATGTCGAAGCCGGTGCCGCGCAGGGCACACGCCTCGCGGCTCAACCCCGGTCGGGGGGCGAGCCGCGCGACGAGCAGTGCGACGTCGTCGTGGCCGGGGTGACGCAGGGCGCTCAGCACCCGGTCGCAGGCCGCCTCCAGGGACGGGCAGGGCTCGGCGAGCAGGTCCAGGACGGATCGCAGGCCGGCGTCGATGGGCTCGTCGCGGGTCTCCACGAGCCCGTCGGCGTAGCGGACCAGGCGGTCTTCGGGGCCCAGGTACAGCCCCGTGGGTCGGAAGGGCACGCCGCCGACGCCCAGCGGCGCCCCGGCGAGCAGGTCCAGGAGCCGGGGTGCGTGACCGGGCCGGAGCAGTACGGGCGGTGGGTGGCCGGCCCGGCGCGACGCGGCAGGTGCGGCGATGAGCGCCGGCCGCCGCCTGGCCTCGGCGGCCTCGGTGGACGCCCGGTGCCGCTCGGTCACGTCCAGCAGGCCGCCCGGCGCGGATCACGCCGTTGCGGTCTCCGCCCGCCCCACATCGGACACAACCATCGAACGGACCTCCTTGCCCGCGGCAGGCCGCCCCGGAGCGGAACACCCCCGTGCCTCGCCCGTCCCGCCCGGCCGTCCTCCCGCGCCCCCGCCGCGGCAGCACAGCCGCCCCCGGCCGGCCACAGGGTCCGTCAGGCTCATGCGCGTAGTGGTGCCCGGAACCGGACTCGAACCGGTACGCCCCCGAGGGGCAGCGAGGTTTAAGCTCGCCGTGTCTGCATTCCACCATCCGGGCCTGGCGCGCGGCTCCGCGTTGGCACATGACCCTATCCGGGGACTTCGCCCGAACAGCGGATCAGTGGCGCGATGTTGTCTTATTTTATTGACCGTTTGAGGGGTCGTCAGCACACGGTCGAGCGCATCTCCACATGCCTGGGCGGGATAGCGGGCACGGCGACCCGCAATCCGGATTGACGTAAAGTCGCCGCA
Organism: Streptomyces sp. NPDC006510; assembly: GCF_040611955.1. Lineage (NCBI taxonomy): Bacteria > Bacillati > Actinomycetota > Actinomycetes > Kitasatosporales > Streptomycetaceae > Streptomyces > Streptomyces sp. NPDC006510. Next base: position 60,756 of record NZ_JBEXPH010000008.1, read on the forward strand.
CCCGGACGGCCCATTCACCAGGCGTACGCCGGCGGTCGGCGGGAGTGCGCCGCCTGGCCGGGTGCGGGCCCGCGAAGTACCGGCCGGGCGGTGGCCCCCGGACCGGCGCCTCGGGGTCGGTGTCATACCGCAGGAGGACGCCGGGCCCTCCCGGTGCGACTCAAGGCTGTCCCCGGAACGGGCACGCGGACGGACGACCGGCGCCGGAACGGCGGTGACGATTGAGGGGCCCCGAACAAAACCCCGGACGAGCCCTCGGCCGGAGCCCCGAAACAGGAGATTCCCGTGACCACCATTTCCACCGCACCCCGCGTCACCACGGTGGCCGCCCGCGCCACGGATCTGTCGAAGGTCTACGGAGAGGGCGAGACCAAGGTGACGGCCCTGGACCGGGTCACCGTGGACTTCCCCCGGGGCGAGTTCACCGCGATCATGGGCCCGTCCGGCTCCGGCAAGTCCACGCTGATGCACTGTGTGGCCGGCCTCGACAGCTTCAGCAGCGGTTCGGTACGGATCGGCGACACGGAGCTGGGCTCCCTCAAGGACAAGCAGCTCACCCAGCTCCGCCGGGACAAGATCGGCTTCATCTTCCAGGCGTTCAACCTGCTGCCGACGCTGACGGCGCAGGAGAACATCACGCTCCCCATGGACATCGCGGGCCGCAAGCCCGACGCCGAGTGGGTGCGCAAGGTCATCGACATGGTGGGCCTCTCCGACCGGCTGACCCACCGGCCGACCGAACTCTCCGGCGGCCAGCAGCAGCGCGTCGCGGTGGCCCGCGCCCTGGCCTCGCAGCCGGAGATCATCTTCGGTGACGAGCCGACCGGGAACCTGGACTCCCGCTCCGGCGCCGAGGTCCTCGGCTTCCTGCGCAACTCGGTGCGCGAGCTGGGCCAGACCGTGGTGATGGTGACCCACGACCCGGCGGCCGCCTCCTACGCGGACCGGGTCATCTTCCTCGCGGACGGCCGGATCGTCGACCAGATGATGCACCCCACCGCGGACGGGGTCCTCGACCGGATGAAGGCGTTCGACGCCAAGGGCCGCACCAGCTGAAGCCCGCCCTTCCCCGCGCCCTTTCCCGGCACCCCTCCCCATCCCAGGACTGACAGACATGTTCCGTACCGCCCTGCGCAATGTGCTCGCGCACAAGGCCAGGCTGCTGATGACCGTCCTCGCCGTGATGCTCGGCGTGGCCTTCGTCTCCGGCACGCTGGTCTTCACCGACACCCTCGGCAACGCCCTCCGCAACCAGTCGGCGAAGAGCTACGACGACGTCGCCGTCGCCGTCACCACCTACGCCGACCAGCGCGAGGAGAAGACGCCCGGCATCACCGCCGCCACCCTGAAGAAGATCCAGGGCCTGGACGGCGTCGACACCGCCACCGGCCGGGTCTCCGGCTTCGCCGGGGTCGCCGACCCCGACGGCAAGCTGATCGGCAACGGGTGGTCGAACACCGGCGGGAACTACTCCCCCGGAAAGAACGGCAAGGACTCCGCGTACACCTTCGTCGACGGTACGGGCCCGGTCGCGGCCGACCGGATCGCGCTCGACAAGGAGACGGCGAAGCGTGGCGAATACCACGTCGGTGACCGGGTCCGGGTCGCCACGAACGGGCCGGTGAAGGAGTACACCCTCTCCGGTGTCTTCACCACCGAGGACGGCGCGGTCAACGCGGGCGGCAGCCTGGTCCTCTTCGACACCGAGGTCGCCCAGAAGCTCTACCTCAGGCCCGGTGTGTTCAGGGACGCCAACGTGTCCGCCGCGCCCGGTGTCTCCGCCGAGAAGCTGCTGGCCGAAGTCAAGCCGCTGCTGCCCAAGGACGCCGAGGCCAAGACCGGCCAGGCGCTCGCGGACGAGCAGGCCAAGCAGATCGAGACCGGTCTGAGCGGTCTCAACACGATGCTGCTCGCCTTCGCCGGCATCGCCCTGTTCGTCGGTGTCTTCCTGATCGCCAACACCTTCACCATGCTGGTGGCCCAGCGCACCAAGGAGCTGGCACTGCTGCGCGCCGTCGGCGCCTCCCGCCGCCAGGTCAAGCGCTCGGTGCTCCTCGAAGCGGCCGTCGTCGGCGTGATCGCCTCGGTCGTCGGCTTCGCCCTCGGCCTCGGCCTCGCCACCGGACTGCGCTCCGCGATGAGCCTGATCGGCGGAAAAATCCCGGCCGGACCGCTGGTCGTCTCGCCCACCGCGGTCATCGCCGCGTTCGCCGTCGGTGTTCTGATCACCGTGCTGGCCGCCTGGCTGCCCGCCCGCCGGGCCGCCAAGATCCCGCCGGTCGCGGCGATGAGCAGCGTGCACGCGACGGCCACCGTCAAGTCCCTGGTGCTGCGCAACTCGATCGGCGCGGTGCTCACCCTGCTGGGCGGGGCAGGAATCGTGGCGGGCGCGGCCAAGTCCGGATCGACCGGCCGGACCGTCATCGCCGTGGGTGCCTTCCTCGCGCTGATCGGTGTCATCGTGCTGATCCCGCTGCTGTCGCGGCCGGTGATCGCACTGGTCCGCCCGCTGCTGAAGCGGCTGTTCGGGGTCTCCGGCAAGCTGGCCGCGCAGAACGCGGTCCGCAACCCGCGCCGTACCGGAGCCACGGCCTCCGCGCTGGCGATCGGCCTCACCCTGGTCACCGGCATCTCGGTCCTCGGCGTCACCCTCGGCCAGGCGGTCGACCGGATGACCACGGACAACATCAAGGCCGACTACATGGTGACGATGGCGAGCGGCAGGCCGCTCGACAAGTCGGCGCTCGCCGCCCTGCAGAAGGCCGACGGAGTCACGGCGGTCTCGCCGCAGCAGGCCACCTCGCTCCAGGTCAAGGACGAGTACCACTCCGCGTCCGCCGTCACCCCCGGCGACGTCCAGAAGGTCTTCGCGTTCACGACCGTCTCCGGCTCGATCGACGCACTCGGCAAGGGCGAGATCGCCGTCGCCGAGAAGACGGCCAAGTCGAACGGCTGGAAGACCGGCGACACCCTCCGGGTCAAGTTCGACGACGACAAGAACGGCGAACTGAAGGTCGGGGCGGTCTTCAAGGACAACGAATTCCTCTCGCCGGTCCTGCTCCCGAAGGACATCGCCGACCGGCACGGAAGCCTGGCGGACATCCGGGAGGTCTGGCTGAAGATGGACGGCGGCGCGACCAAGGCCAACGAGCAGGCCCTGGTGGACGCGCTGGGCGACAACCCGGCGATGAGCATCATGGACCGTCAGGACATCCGTGACATGTTCGGCGGCTCGGTCAGCCTCGCGATGAACATCATGTACGGGCTGCTGGCGATGGCCCTGATCATCGCGGTGCTCGGGGTCGTCAACACCCTGGCGATGTCGGTCTTCGAGCGCCAGCAGGAGATCGGCATGCTGCGGGCGATCGGCCTGGACCGACGCAGGGTGAAGCGCATGATCCGGCTGGAGGCCGTGGTCATCTCGCTCTTCGGCGCGGTGGTCGGTGTCGGGCTCGGCATGTTCCTCGGCTGGGCGATCGGGCACACCCTGTCGTCGGAGATCCCGAACTACGCACTGGTCCTGCCGTGGGACCGGATCGCGGTCTTCCTGGTGCTGGCAGGGGTCGTGGGTGTGCTGGCCTCGCTCTGGCCGGCCCGCAGCGCCGCGAAGCTGAACATGCTGACGGCGATCAAGACCGAGTAACGGGCCGGGCGGTGACGTCACGGACCTGCCCGAGGGCCGGTACACGCAGCACGGAGCTGCGCGTACCGGCCCTCGGGCCGTTCCGGTGTCAGCCGGTCGCGGACGCCGTCCAGTCGCGGGCCCGCAGCGGCATGCCGACGGCCCCGCCCTCCTCGGGACGCACCACGAGGATCTGGTTGACGCCGATCTTGTTGTGCTCGAAGGAGAGGGCGGAGGCGGCCATGTAGAGGCGCCAGACCCTGGCCCGGCCGGGCGAGGTCATCCGGACCGCACGGTCCCAGTGCTCCTCCAGGTTGGCGACCCAGCGGCGCAGGGTCAGCGCGTAGTGCTCGCGGAGCGACTCGACGTCGCGGGCCTCGAAGCCGGCCTCTTCGAGGGTGGCCACGGTCCGGCCCAGCGGGGCCAGTTCACCGTCCGGGAAGACATAGGCGTCGATGAAGTCGTCCACGTGGTACGCGGACTCGTCCTTCTCGGGGCGGCGGGCGATCTGGTGGTTGAGCAGCCGGCCGCCGGGCTTGAGGAGTGCGTAGAGGTCGTCGGCGTACTCCCGGAAGCGGACCGAGCCGACGTGTTCCGCCATACCGATGGACGAGATGGCGTCGTACGGACCGTCCCTGACGTCCCGGTAGTCCTGGACCCGGATCTCGATCCGGTCGGTCAGGCCCTCCTGCGCGATGCGCTTCCTGGCGAAGGCGGCCTGTTCGACGGAGAGGGTCACTCCGGTGACCCGGGCGCCGTACTCGCGGGCCGCGTGGATGGCCATGGAGCCCCATCCGCAGCCGACGTCGAGGAGGCGGTCGCCCTCCTTCAGCGCGAGCTTGCGGCAGACCAGGTCGAGCTTGTCGCGCTGGGCTTCCTCAAGGCTTACGCCGTCCTCCCAGTAGGCGCAGGAGTAGACCATGGACGGGCCGAGGACCAGTGCGTAAAAGTCGTTGCCCACGTCGTAGTGGTGGCTGATGGCCTGCTTGTCGCGGCGCTTGGTGTGGAGGGTGCCGGTGCGGCGGCGCACCTCCTCGGGCGGCGGGGGCGGCGGGGGCCAGGGACCGGCCAGTCGCAGCAGTCCCTTGGCGAAGGCCCGTACCTTGGGGTCGCGGACCGGGTGGACGCCGTCCTCGGCATCGGCTCCGCGTTCCCAGATCAGCGAGGCCATCAGGTCCAGGGCCTCGTAGAGATCGCCCTCGATGTCGAGCTCGCCCGCCACCCAGGCGCGGGCCAGGCCCAGTTCGCCCGGCTTCCAGAGCAGCCGGCGCAGTGCGCGGCGGTTCCGGATCAGCAGAACGGGGGCACCGGGCGGTCCGGATTCGCTGCCGTCCCAGGCCCGGATACGGACCGGCAGCTTTTCTCCCAGCAACTCCTCGACGAGAGCGGTCAGCCGCAACGCGGCGTCTGCCATGGCGCACACCTCCGTGATGGTGTTCCCAATGTGCCCAAACATGGTCAAACATGCCTGCAACCACGCCGGGCACCCGTGCGCCGCGACGAGGTACACACCCGACAACAGTCTGCGGAGCGCGCACCATCCCGCTACAGCGCAATGGAAGGGCAAAATAGCTGTACACCACACACATTCGCCGCCGCGGCGACCCACGGCGCCCCGCACCGCACCGCGCGGGGCCGGATACGCCGAAGGGGCCGCCCGCACCACGGATGGCGGACGGCCCCTTCGGGCGTTGTGCACGTACTGCGCGGGCGAGTGGGCCCGCGGTCGGACTAGGAGGCCTTGGCCTTCTCGCCCTCGGCCTTGGCGGCGACCGGTGCCGGGGCCGGCTTGGCGGCCTCGTAGAACTCCTCGCGCGGCGTCTCCATGGCGCCGAGCGAGACGACCTCACGCTTGAGGAACATCGCAAGGGTCCAGTCGGCGAAGATCCGGATCTTACGGTTCCAGGTCGGCATCGCCATGCCGTGGTAGCCACGGTGCATGTACCAGGCGAGGCGTCCCTTGAGCTTGATCTTCATCTTGCCCATGACGATCATCGCGACGCCCTTGTGCAGCCCCAGACCGGCGACGGCACCCTTGTTGGCGTGGCTGTAGTCCTTCTGCGGGAAGCCGCGCATCCCGGAGATGACGTTGTCGCCGAGGACCTTGGCCTGCCGCAGCGCGTGCTGGGCGTTGGGCGGGCACCAGGCGTTGGGGTTGCCGGCCTTGCGGCCGACCAGGTCCGGAACCTGGGCGTTGTCGCCCGCGGCCCAGATGTAGTCGGTGCCCTGCACCTGGAGCTTCTCGGAGGTGTCCACGTGACCGCGCGGACCGAGCGGCAGGCCGAAGCGGGCCAGCGCCGGGTTCGGCTTCACGCCGGCCGTCCACACGATGGTGTTGGAGTCGACCTCGAGGCCGTTCTTCAGGACGACATGACCGTCGACGCAGGAGTCCATGGAGGTCGAGAGGAAGACCTCGACACCACGGGACTCCAGGTGCTCCCGGCCCCAGGTGCCCAGCTTCGGGCCGACCTCGGGAAGGATCTTGTCGGCGGCGTCGACGAGGATGAAGCGCATGTCCTCGCGCTTCACGTTCGTGTAGTACTTCGCCGCGTCGCGGGCCATGTCCTCGACCTCGCCGATGGTCTCCGCACCGGCGAAGCCGCCGCCCACGAAGACGAACGTCAACGCCCTGCGGCGGACGTCCTCATCGGTCGTCGAGTCGGCCTTGTCGAGCTGCTCGAGAACGTGGTTGCGCAGTCCGATGGCCTCCTCGATCCCCTTCATGCCAATGCCCTGTTCGGCAAGGCCCGGGATCGGGAAGGTGCGGGAGACCGCGCCCATCGCGATGACCAGGTAGTCGAAGGGCAGCTCGTAGGCCTCGCCGACGAGCGGCGCGACCGTGGCGACCTTGCGGTCCTGATCGATAGTCGTGACGCGACCGGTGAGTACCTCGGCCTTCGGCAGTACGCGTCGCAGCGGGACGACGACATGCCGAGGCGAGATGCTGCCGGCAGCAGCTTCGGGGAGGAAGGGCTGGTACGTCATGTACGAGCGCGGGTCGACGACCGTGACGGTCGCCTCTCCGTAGCGCATCTTCTTGAGAATGCGTCGAGCTGCGTACAGGCCTACGTACCCACCGCCTACTACGAGGATCCTGGGACGCTCCGTGGTGCTCATGCCATCGAGTATCCACCCCCCTCGGAGGGCATGCTCGTGAGCCCCTTCACAAGGTATGAGCCACCTTCTGCTACACTTCGCCGCCCACGTGACCGAGGTCATGACACCGCAGGGGAACCACGGTGTGACGGCGAACGTTGTTCACCGCTTGTGAGCTGGCCCTTGGCCCTCCGGACAGAGTGAACCACCGCTCCGATTCACGCACCGGCAACACGTACGGAACACTCCCGCGCGACCGCTCAACGGCCCTGCGAGCGGCTCCGGATGCCCATTCGGACCAGAACCGCCCTCCACGGAGCCGAATTCCTTGTGAAGAAGTTCACGAACTTCGTCGCGCCGTGTCCCTCCGAGCACCGCCCGAGTGGCTCGTGAGGGCTCAAAGGTGCAGGCCAAGGTCCGTGTGAGCGGCCCGTTCCGAGGGCTGTCCCTTAATCCCTGGCGGGGGATTACGGGACAGCCCTCAGGCGATCGACCAGCCGATTCCGTCGAGGATGTCGTGCTCGCTGACGACGACCTCCCGGGCCCCGGTCCGCTCCATCACGGCGAGCAGGATCAGCGCCCCGGACGTGATCACATCGACCCGTCCCGGATGCATCGCGCCGATCGCGGCCCGCTCGGCGTGGGTGGAGCCGAGGAGCCGGCCGGTGATCTCCTGGACCCGCTCGAAGGAGATCCGGGAGTGGTGGATCGCCTCGGAGTCGTACGCGTCGAGCCCCAGGGCGATCGCGGCGATCGTGGTGACCGTCCCGGCGAGGCCGACGAGGGTGGCGGCCCCGGTGATCGGGACGGTCTCCTCGGCGAGGTCGAGGGCGGCGTCGATGTCGGCCCGGATCGCGCCGATCTGTTCGGCGGTCGGCGGGTCGGTCACGACGCCGTCGCGCACCAGGTGCCGCTCGGTCATCCGTACGCAGCCGATGTCCACGGAGCGCGCGGCCCGCACATGGTCGTCGCCGACGACGAACTCGGTGGAGCCGCCGCCGATGTCCACGACGAGATACGGCTTCGCCAGGTGGTCGCGGCCCGCGAGCTCCTTGGTGGCGCCGGTGAAGGAGAACTCCGCCTCCTGGTCACCGCTGATCACCTCGGGCTCGACGCCCAGGATCTCCAGCACCCCGCGGACGAACTCGTCCCGGTTCTCCGCGTCACGGGAGGCGGAGGTGGCGACGAAGCGGAGCTTCTGCGCCCCGTGCTCCTTGATCACCGCCGCGTACTGACGGCAGGCGGCGAACGTCCGCTCCAGGGCCTCCGGGGCGAGCCGTCCGGTGCGGTCCACGCCCTGGCCGAGACGGACGATCTCCATCCGCCGGTCGAGCTCGACGAGCTCACCGGTGGACGGGTCCGCGTCGGCGACGAGCAGACGGATGGAGTTGGTACCGCAGTCGATGGCGGCCACGCGGGTCATGAAGCACTCCCAAATCAAGCCCCTCCGGCGGACGAGGAGCAGTTCAAGCCCCTCCGGCGATCGAGGAGCGGCGGTCAGGGGGCGGAGCCCCCGGGGCGAACGGTCAGCCCTCGTCCGGCTCGCCGCACGGCGAAACGCACGGCCCCTTGCGCCACCACTCCGGCAGCATCGCGATCGCCTCGTCGCCCAGCGGGTTCACCCCCGGCCCCGCGGCCAGCGAGTGCCCGACCAGGACGTGCAGGCACTTCACCCGGTCCGGCATGCCGCCCGCGCTCGGGAAGCCCTCCAGCACCTCGATGGCGTCGCGCCGTGCGATGTAGTCCTCATGGGCGGCCCGGTACGCGGCGGCCAGCTCGGGGTCCGTACCGAGGCGCTCGGTCATCTCCTTCATGACCCCGTTCGCCTCCAGCGTGCCGATCGCGGACGCGGCACGCGGGCACGTCAGGTAGTACGTCGTCGGGAACGGCGTACCGTCCTCCAGCCGGGGCTGCGTCTCGACCACGTCCGGGTTGCCGCACGGGCAGCGGTGCGCGATCGCGCGCAGACCGCGCGGCGGGCGGCCCAGCTGCTGCTGGAACGCGGCGATGTCCGCCTCGGTGGGCGCGGTGGACTCGGTCTGGGGAGGGGGCGTTTCCATGCCTGCCTAGGTTCTGATCGGGCTGCTCGAACTGCGGTTCTGCAGATGGATGGGAAGAGAGTCAGTCGCGGTCGGCGCTGTCGACGCCGTCCCAGAGGTTGGAGTGCCACGGCCGGCCGGACTCGTCCGTCCTGCCCTCGCGCTCCTTGACCGCGTCGGGGTCGATCACCGTGTAACCGGTCTCCCCGGGAAGAAGGTAGTGCAGGTGCGTCCGGGCCAGCTGCCTGATGTACGCATCGTCCTGGAGGCGCGCCTTCTCGTCGCGCAGCTCCTCGGTCCGGGCCTTGGCCTCCTGCGCCAGACGCTCCTGGTCGGCGATCTCGTCCCGCTGCGAGACGTACTGCCGCATCGGGTACGCGAGCGCGACCACGAGGGAGCAGACGACGAGCGCGAGGAAGGCCGCCCGGCCGGTGAGCCGTGAGCGGCGGGCCTGGCGGCGGTTCTGGGACCGGTAGACACGGGCAGCGGTCTGCTCGCCGAGCAGCCGCAGCCGGGTCGCGGTGGAGAACCGGTCCCGGTCCTTCGCGGCCATGTCTCCGCCTCCCCACTACACACGTCCGTCCCCGCACACGGTACGGGACCGAGTACGGGGACGGACGGACGCCATGACCTCCGGCCCCTGACGGGCCGGAAGGGATCAGCCCTTGCTGTGCCTACTGGTTCGCGGAGCGCTGTGCCTACTGGTTCGCGGAGCGCTGTGCCTACTGGTTCGCGGAGCGAAACCGCGGGAACGCCGAGCGGCCCGCGTACACCGCGGCGTCGTCGAGGATCTCCTCGATGCGCAGCAGCTGGTTGTACTTGGCGACGCGGTCCGAGCGGGCCGGGGCGCCGGTCTTGATCTGGCCGCAGTTCACGGCGACCGCGAGGTCGGCGATGGTGACGTCCTCGGTCTCGCCGGAACGGTGCGACATCATGCACTTGAAGCCGTTGCGCTGGGCCAGCTCGACGGCGTCCAGGGTCTCGGTCAGCGAGCCGATCTGGTTGACCTTGACGAGCAGGGCGTTGGCGGAGCCCTCCTCGATGCCGCGGGCCAGGCGCTCCGGGTTGGTGACGAAGAGGTCGTCGCCGACGATCTGCACCTTGGCGCCGAGCTTGTCGGTGATGACCTTCCAGCCGGCCCAGTCGTCCTCGTACAGCGGGTCCTCGATGGAGACCAGCGGGTACGCGGAGACGAGCTCCTCGTAGTACTCGGTCATCTCGGCGGCCGAACGGGACTTGCCCTCGAACTCGTACTTGCCGTCCTTGTAGAACTCGGACGCGGCGACGTCGAGCGCGAGCGCGATGTCCTTGCCCGGGGCGTAGCCGGCTTCCTTGATGGCCTCGATGATGAGGTCGAGGGCGGCGCGGTTCGACTCCAGGTTCGGCGCGAAGCCGCCCTCGTCGCCGAGACCGGTCGACAGGCCCTTGGTCTTCAGGACCTTCTTCAGCGTGTGGTAGACCTCGGCACCCCAGCGCAGGGCCTCGGAGAAGGACTCGGCGCCGATCGGCGCGATCATGAACTCCTGGATGTCCACGTTGGAGTCGGCGTGCGAACCGCCGTTGAGGATGTTCATCATCGGAACGGGCAGCAGGTGCGCGTTCGGGCCGCCGAGGTAGCGGAACAGCGGCAGGTCCGAGGCCTCGGAGGCGGCGTGGGCGACGGCCAGCGAGACGCCGAGGATGGCGTTGGCGCCGAGCGAGCCCTTGTTCTCGGTGGCGTCCAGGTCGAACATCGCCTGGTCGATCAGCCGCTGCTCGGTGGCGTCGTAGCCGACGAGCTCCGGACCGATCTGCTCGATCACGGCGAGGACGGCCTTCTCGACGCCCTTGCCCTGGTAGCGGTTGGGGTCACCGTCGCGAAGCTCAATGGCCTCGAACGCACCGGTGGAGGCGCCGGACGGAACGGCAGCACGGCCCGTGCTGCCGTCGTCGAGGCCGACCTCTACCTCGACCGTGGGGTTTCCGCGGGAGTCGAGGATTTCCCGGGCTACGACGACGTCGATGGACGGCACGAGGCATCTCCTTCTGGGATATGACGCTGGTTGTGCAGGGTCACTTTGGCCTTGCGACAAGAGCCTAACCGGCCCGGCCCGATCAGTCGGCCGACCGCCCGGCCCCTGGGACGAAAAAGGACCCAAGGGCTCACATTGCCGGGCAAACAGCCAGAAATTTACTGGTCGGTAACTACAACACTTGAACGGTCCGGCGCTCTCCCGAGCACAGACGGCGGAACCCCGGCCCGGCGCATACGGGGGATGCGCGCCGGGCCGGGGTGCTCAGGGAGGAGAGAGCCGTGACTACTTCGTCAGGTGCAGCTGCTGACCCGGGTAGATCAGGTCGGCGTCCTTGACGATGTCCTTGTTCAGCTCGAACAGCTGCTGCCAGCCACCCTCGACCTTGTGGTCGGCGGCGATCTGGCTCAGCGAGTCGCCGGAGACGACCTTGTACTCGCCGTCGCCCTTCTTGACCTTCTCGCCGGTCGGGGTGGTGACGGTCTTCTTCGACTCGGCCTGCGGGGCGGCGGAGCGCTCGGAGCGGGAGGCGGCGGGGGCCTCGGTGCGCTCGCTCTGCTTCGGCTGGGCCTGCTGGGCCGGCTGCGACTGCTGCTTCGGGGCGGCCGGGGCGCTCTGCTGCTCGGAGGCGCCGGAGTTCGAGGAGGAGCCGGTGTCGACACCCGGGTCGACACCGTCGTTGGTCAGGCCGCCGGCACCGGCGCAGGCCCAGGCACCCGGACCCTGCATGTCGAGGAGCTTCTCGGCGGTGGCGATCTGCTGGGCCTTGGTGGCCAGGTCGGCACGGGCGGCGTACTGCGTACCGCCGGCGGCGGCCCAGCTGGACTGCGAGAACTGCAGCCCGCCGTAGTAGCCGTTGCCGGTGTTGATGGACCAGTTGCCACCGGACTCGCACTGGGCGACGGCGTCCCAGGTGGCGACGGAGGCGGCGGAGGCGTTGGTCGCGCCCATCAGGGGCACGGCGACGGCGGCACCGGCGACACCGGCGAGCGTGGCGATACGGACGGCCTTGGACGGGCGGCGGTGCTTGCCCTTGCTGGAAAGCAGCATGGAACTTCTCCTCACCGACGCCTGCGAGGTGAGCTGTCGGGTTCGGGCCAAGTGAGTTGCCCGGTCGCACGTCCTAGCACGCGACTTCACCCCAAGCCGGTCCTGATGCGTCTTTCGACGATCGGGTCCGGCGCTTACCTGGGTCCCCCGCTCCTGCCTACGGCGCTTTACGCGTCTGTTCCCTTCGACCGACGGCAGGATTCGGCGTGACGGTCGACGGGGCCCGCGGTGCGAGCGATTCCGACCGTAAACATACGCAACCCTCACATTCAAAGATGGACACATCGGACAATCGGCCCGTACTTGCATCTGAAGAACCATCGTTTCCGCAGGTGGGACGCGATACGGGAGGGCCCCCCGGGCGCGACACGCCAGTTGACGCAAAGAGACCCATGTCTCACTTGCGCATAAGTGGACATAGGTCCCTGAACTGCCCCAGTTTTTGAGGCGCTTTTAGTCGATTATCAGACTTCCCTCACTTGGTCTTCACATCGAGATCGAGGCTCTGGCCAGGGAGGATGAGGTCCGGGTCGGAGCCGACGGCACCCTTGTTGGCCTCATAGAGTGCGGGCCAGCCGCCGGGAACCTTCTGTGCGTCAGCAATCGACCAGAGGTTGTCGCCGGGGCGCACGGTGTACGCGCCGTCAGCCGCCGGCTCGGCCGTGTCGCGCGCGTCGTTGCCGCCGCGGGAGGCATGACGGCCCGACTCCCGGCCGCCGCCGTCCGTGCCGCGGCTCCCCTCACTGGCCGGCGCGCCGCGGTGCTTGCCGCCCACACCGGTGGACGAGTCGGGCGAGCCGGACGGGTCACGGGGTGCGTCCGAGGGCGCGTCGGGGGACGGGGTGGTCGAGGCCGAGGGCTTCGGGGACGGCGAGGTCCCCCCTGACGGCTTGCCGGCCTCGTCCGAGCCGTCGGTGCCGTCCACGGCGTCCGTACCGTCCGAGGCGCGCTCGGAGGGCGTCGTGTCGTCGGACGGGTCCGCCGACGCGTCGTCAGCCGGCTTCGCGCTCCCGGTCGGGTCGTCGGCGGGTACGGAGCCCGGGTCGACGCCCGGCAGCGTCCCGTCCGCGGCGAGGCCGGAGATGACCGCACAGCTGGGCCAGGCCTGCGGGCCCCGGTCGTCCAGCACCTTCTGGGCCACCGCTATCTGCTGCGCCCGGCTGGCGAGGTCGGCGCGCTCCGCGTACGCCTCACCGCCGTACGCCTTCCAGGTCTCCTGCGAGAACTGCAGACCCCCGTAGTAGCCGTTGCCGAGGTCGGCGCTCCACATGCCACCGCTCTCGCACTCGGCCACCCGGTCCCAGGTCGTGGCGTCGGCCGCGTGCGCGCCGGAGGCGCCGAGCAGCGGGATGGCGATGGCCGATCCGGTCACACCCGCGGCGACGACGATGGCGGGTGCCTGACGGGGGCGACGGTGTCTGCCGTTCGCGGAGCCCATGGGGTTGCCTTCCGTGTGACTGACGTGTGACTGGTGAGTCGAACGGTGAACCTAGCGGGACTCGAACGCGCGTCACAAGTCGATGCAGCGCAGATCACGTGAAAGTCACAGAGTTGACAGGGTGTCATTTCCGGCGCCGGCGGGCCCCGGTGTGAACTCCACGGGGAGCGTGCGAAGTCCACGCATGATGAGCCCGCCACGCCACCGCAAATCGGTAGGTTCCACCGCAAATCGCAGGTCCGGAAGGCGGTTCAGCAGGGTGGCGAGTGCGGTCTGTCCCTCCAGCCGGGCGAGCGGCGCTCCCAGGCAGTAGTGAATGCCGTGCCCGTATCCGAGGTGCTGATTGTCACGTCGTGCGAGGTCGAGCGTGTCGGGGTCCGCGAAGCGCTCCGGGTCGCGGTCGGCGGCGGCGAGCACCACCAGCACGGGGTCCCCGGCCGCGATGTGCTGTCCGCCGAGCGTCAGCGGCTCGGTGGCGAACCGCCAGGTGGCAAGCTCCACCGGTCCGTCGTACCGCAGCAGTTCCTCGATCCCGGTCTCCAGCAGCCCGCTCTCCCCCGAGTCGAGGGAGAGTTGCAGCCGTTCGCGCTGACCGGGGTTGCGCAGCAGGGCGTAGACGCCGTTGCCGATGAGATTGACCGTGGTCTCGAATCCGGCGAAGAGCAGGATGAAGGCCATGGCGGCGGCCTCGTTCTCGGTGAGGTGCTCGCCGTGGTCGCTGGCCCGGATCAGCCCGGAGATCAGATCGTCCCCCGGGTTCTCCCGCTTGCGGTGGATCAGTTCGGCCAGATAGCCGCGCATCTTCTTCACCGACCTGGCCACCCCGCCGCGCGGGCCGCCGCCGTGGCGGATCATCATGCCCGCCCAGTCCCGGAAGTCGTCCTGGTCCTCGCGCGGGACGCCGAGCAGGTCGCAGATGGCGTAGATGGGGAGCGGGAAGGCGAAGTCGTGGATGAGGTCCGCCTCGCCCTCCGCGATGAAGCGGTCGATGAGGCGGTCCGTCAGTTCCTGTACGCGCGGTGCGAACCCGGCGACCCGGCGCGGGGTGAACGCCTTGGAGACGAGGCGGCGCAGCCGGGTGTGGTCCGGCGGGTCGATGTTCAGCAGATGCGTCATCAGCTCCGCCTTGCGCTCGCCCGGGATGCCCGTCTTCCCCTTGGCGTGCGCCGGCTCGGCGTGGTGCGCCGGGTTCTTGGAGAGCCGGGTGTCGGCGAGCGCCTGCCGCGCGTCCGCGTACCGGGTCACCAGCCAGGCCTCGACGCCGCTGGGCAGCGCGGTCCGGTGCACGGGGCTGTGCTCGCGCAGCCAGGCGTACGCCGGGTACGGGTCGGTGGCGAACTCCCATGTGAAGAGTTCGGGTGCGCCGGGACATGCGGCGGGGCGGTCGGCGGGCTGATCGGCGGGGCTGTGGTTCACCCCCCGACGTTATCCGTTGCCCTCCGCCGCCCTGATGGCGTCCCGGTACGCGCGGCCCGCGGCCCGCAGTGCGGCCTCGGGGTCGACTCCGTCCCGCTCGGCGCGTACGGCGAGGGCGAGGAGCTCGTAGCCGATGCCGTCGCCGGTGGGGAGCGGCACATCGAGGCCCGCGGTACGGACCCGGCCGGCCAGCTTCGCCGCCAGCGCCAGGCCGGGCTGGCCGAGCGGCACTCCGTCGGTGACCGAGTCGCGCTGCTTCTCGATGGCCTTGGTCCGCAGCCAGTGCGCGTGCACGTCCTCCGGGGTCTCGGCGCTCTCGTCGCCGAAGACGTGCGGGTGGCGGTGGATCAGCTTCTCGACGAGGGTCGCGGCCACGTCGTCGACGGAGAAGGGTTCCTCCCCGTCCTCGGGGCGGCCCTCCTCGGCGATCCTGGCGTGGAAGACGACCTGGAGGAGCACATCGCCGAGTTCCTCGCGCAGCTCGTCGCGGTCGCCGTCCTCGATCGCCTCGACGAGTTCGTACGCCTCCTCGATGGCGTACTTGGCGAGGCCCTCGTGGGTCTTCTGCGAGGTCCACGGGCATTCGATCCTGATCCGGTCCATGACCTGGACCAGATCGAGGAGCCGGGCGCCCGGCAGGTCGTACGAACCGGGCAGCAGCTCCAGGTCCGGCATTTGCACCCGGCCCGAACCGGCGAGCCGGGCCAGACCGTCGGTCAGCGGCTGGTTGCCCTCGCCGCCGGTGAGGACGACGACGGAACGGCCGCCCGCACAGGCGTCGACCAGCTCCTGCGCGGTGGGCGCGGAGTGCTCGACGGTGACGCCCGCCTCGCGCAGATACGGCAGCTGCGGGTGGTCCGGATCGGCGCAGAGCACCCGGTCGGCGGCGTGCAGCGTCTGCCAGGCGGGCCAGGACAGGAGTCCGGGCGCGACGCGGTGGCTGGCGGTGAGCAGAACGATACGGCCGGGGTCTTCAGCGTTCACCGTTCGAATCTACCCCGGTCGTTCCGGTCGCCCGTGCCGCGGCCGGTCAGGCGCCGGCCTCGGTGTCCGCGCCGGCCGGCTTGGTGACCTGGGTGATCCAGGGGGCCTTGTAGTCGGCGAGCTGGGTCTGCTTGTTGTCCCAGGTGCCGTAGCGCGGATTGACATCGACGCGCAGTGCCTTCGACGCCTTGCCGAGCGCCTCGCCGACCGCCTGCTGGCCGGCGGGCTGCTGGAGGTCGGCGCCGAGCGCCTGGGCCAGCTTCGTCAGCTGGACCTGCTCGCGCAGGACGGCGTCGATCTGGCCGGGGGCGACCCAGCTCTGCTGGAGCATCGCCGTCCGCAGCCGCGCCTCCCCGCCGGACTGGGCGGCCGCCGCCTTGCGCATCTGCTGGATCTCGTTGCGGTTGACGGTCACGCCCGCGTCCTGTGCGGCCCGGTCCAGGACCCGGTCGAAGATCATGCCGTGCAGCTTGGCCCGGCTGAGCTGTCCGGACTTGTCGATGAGCTGGGAGGCGTCCTTCGAATCGCGCTGGGCCTCGCGTACGGCAGCCACCTGGCTCTGCAGCGTGGAGACCTCGATCCGGTCCCCGCCGACGACGGCCGCGGCGCCCGGGTGGGCCTCGCCGCCGCAGGCGGTCAGGAGTGGGGCGCCGGCGAGCAGGGCGGCGGAGAGGGTGAGCGCGGTGCGACGGCGGCGGTGCAAAGGAACCTCCCGGGGAGACTTTGTGCATCAGTGCACAAGACCTTGCGGTGATCGATGTTAGGCAGTGGACGTGGCTGGGGCCACCGATTCGACCAACGATTCGGAAGGAGTTGGGGATGTGGGCCCGATCGGGACGGCTCAGGGCACGCGTTCAACCGCCGGGGCCCTGGTGTCCGGCCGCAGCATGATCGTGCGCGAGACGACGAAGGTGATCGGGATGGCCGCCGCGGCCGCGACCAGCGGCGCGTACCGGCTGCTGAACCCGGCGAGGTCGACCAGCAGATAGACACCGCCGGTCGTGATGACGAAGTTGGCGGCGTTGGTGAGCGGGAAGAGCAGGAACTTCCGCCAGGTGGGACGGGTCCGGTAGGTGAACCAGCAGTTCAGGAAGAACGAGCCGGTCATGCTCAGCGCGAAGGCGATCACATGGGCGGCGATGTAGGGCAGCCACGTCAGCAGGACGAGGTAGCAGCCGTAGTACGTGCCGGTGTTCACCACTCCCACGAGGGCGAATCGGGCCATCTGCGCGGTGACCGTCATCGGCGTACGAACTCCTGGGGTTCCCGTATCTGCCGCGACGCCTCGGTGTTCGTGGCCTTCACCAGGAAGTGCGGGCGTCGCTTCACCTCGTAGTAGATACGGCCGACGTACTCGCCGACCACCCCGACCATCACCATCTGGACCCCGGCGAGTGCCGTGACCACGACGATCAGGGTGACATAGCCGGGGGTGTCCACCCCCCGCACCAGGGCGACGCCGACGATCCACGCGGCATAGGCGAAGGCCACCGACAGCAGCAGCATGCCCAGGTAGAGCGCGGCGCGCAGCGGTTTGTTGTTGAAGGACAGCAGCCCGTCGAGACCGTAATTGAGCAGCTTTCCGAAGGTCCAGGCGGAACTGCCCTGTTCACGGACGGCATTCTCGTAGCTGAAGGTCGTCGTACGGAATCCCACCCAGGCGAAAAGGCCCTTGGAGAACCGGTTGTATTCGGTGAGTTCCAGTACCGCGTCCACGGTGCGGCGGGACAGCAGTCTGAAGTCCCCGACGCCGTCGACCAGTTCCACGTCCACCAGGCGGTTGATCAGCCAGTAGTAGGCGCGGGCGCTGAGGGTGCGGGTGACCCGGTCGCCCTTGCGGGTGCGGCGGGCGATCACCTGGTCGTAGCCCTGTGCGTGCTCTTCGAGCATCCGGCCCACCAGCTCGGGCGGGTGCTGGAGGTCGGCGTCCATGATGACGACGGCGTCCCCCTCGGCGTACTGGAGACCGGCCAGCATGGCGGCCTCCTTGCCGAAGTTGCGGCTGAAGGAGACATAGCGGACTCGTGGGTCGGCGGCGGCCAGCTCCTGGAGGATCACCAGGGTCCGGTCCGCGCTGCCGTCGTCGACGAACACCAGCTGGAATTCATGTCCAAGACCGGCCATTTCGTCCGTGACGCGTTCATGGAAGCGTTCGAGGATCTCTTCCTCGTTGAAACAAGGCACCACCAGCGAGATCAGCACGGATGTACACCAGCGCGGCCAGATGTCGGAATCCGATGCAGCACATGGCCGATGAGCGTCCATTACGTGAACTGCCCCAATTCGGCCCGGGTTTATGCGTTCGAAGCTGGCATATTCCTGCGTATGCCGACTTCCCGTCCCCGCCTGTGCGCGGGCTCGCTCGCCGCGCTGCTCACCGTCGCCGCCGTCTGCGCGGGTGACGCACTGGCGCGCGGCTTTCCGTTCGGGCCGCGCACGCGGAGCGTCAACGACCTGGGCAATCAGTTCGTGCCGTTCCACGCCCGGCTGTGGGACCTTCTGCACGGGAACGCCGACGGCGGTCTGCTGCTCAACTGGTCCTCCGGGTACGGGACGAGTTTCCTGCCGGATCTCGGTACCTATCTGACCAGCCCGTTCGCCCTGCTCGTGGGGGTCTTCCCGCGCGACCGGATCGATCTCGCGGTCTATGTGGTGACGGTCCTGAAGATGACCTCGGCGGCGGCGCTGATGGCCCTGTTCCTGCTGACGCTGCGCCGCGGGCGCTGGTGGGCGGCCGGGGTGCTGGGCGGTTCGTACGCGCTGTGCGGCTGGTCGGTCGCCGAGGCGTCGTACAACCCGATGTGGCTGGACGGCCTGGTCGCCCTGCCGCTGCTCTGCCTGGCCGCCGAGTGGGCCCGTACGGGACGGCACCGGATCACCGCGCCGCTGCTGGTCGCGGTGGTGTGGGCGGCCAACTTCTACACGGCGTACATGGCGACGCTCGGTGCCGCTCTGGTGCTGGCCGTCCGGCTCTTCACCGAGCGGGACGACCGGCGGGCGGTGGTCCGGGGGCTGGTGCGGGCCGGCTGCACGGTCGGGGTGGGGATCGGGCTCTCGGCGCCCGTCCTGCTCCCCGTCTACCTGGGGACGAAGCACGCCTACCCGGGCTGGGACCGTACGTTCGCGCCCGCCGCCTGGCCCGATGTGCTCGCCCGGCTGCTGCCCAACACGTACAGCTTCTTCACCCCGGCCCTCTTCCTCGGCACCGGCACCCTGCTGCTGGCCTGTGCGCTGGCCTTCCAGCGGTCGGTGCCGGGGCGCGAGCGGTGGGCGTGGGCGGGGCTGGTGGCGGGGGTCGCGCTGTCCTTGCAGTGGGGCCCCACGCATCTGCTCTGGCATGCGTTCGCCACGCCCAACGGCAGTCCGTACCGGCAGACGTTCGTGCTGGCCGGGCTGGTGGTGATCGCCGCCTGGATCTCGGTGTCGTACGACTGGCCGGGGCGGCGGGCGCTGCTCGGCGGGGCCGCGGTCCTGGTGCTGATCGCGGCCGGGGCGGGCTTCAGCGGTCTGGTCACCCGGTGGACGTATCCGCTGTTCGCGGCGGGTCTGGTGGCGGCGGTCGGCGCGCTGCTGCTGGTCGGGCGCGGCCGGGGGTTCGCGGCGCTGGCCGCCGTGCTGCTGATCGGCGCACAGGCCGGGCAGGCCGCCGCGACCACCGCGTTCGCCGACCGGCAGCGGCTGATCCGGCTCGACCACTACGCGCCCTGGGGCGAGCGGCAGCGGGTGCAGGCGGCCGCGGTCGCGGGCGCCGACGGCTGGCCGCGCTATCGCACGGACCCCGGCCGGGAGCAGACCACCGCGAACGATCCGCTGCTGGTGGGCGGGCAGGGCGGCGCGTACTACAGCAGCCACACGCCCGCCATGCTGACCCGCACGATGCGTGCGCTCGGCGGCGGCTGGACGTCGAACGGCCGGGCCGTGCAGAGCCTCGACAACCCCGTCACGGACGCGATCTTCTCGGTCGGCGCGCGGGTGCGCGGGCCGCGCGATCCGTACCAGGTCTGGAACGCCCCGGACGACCGGCCGGTGACGGTGAGCCGTGCCGAGACGCCGCCGCTGGTGACGGTGCGGCGGCCGGGCGGGCCGGTGCCGTACGGCCGTTCACCGTTCCGGAACCAGGAGGAGCTGCTCGGTTCGCGGGTCTATACGGTGCCGACGACGGTGCTGCGTGCGGCGGGGGGCGGCGCGGTGGCGGACAAGGGGGCGTACGACTACCGGGTGGGGCGCGGCACATACACGCTGACCGCGAGCTGTCCGGCGGGCACGGAGGCGTATCTGTGGTCGCCCGACCTGTTCGGCTCGGCGCGGCTCGACGGCGGCCGGGAGGTCGAGTTCAAGGGGCAGCTCCCGGCCAGGCGCGCCGCGATGGAGCGCCTGGGCACGGTCGGCGGGGGCGGGCCCGTGCGGATCGCGCTGACCTCCGTGCGCGCGGGGACCGTGCCGCACGAGGCGATCGGCTGTCTGGACCGGGCCCGGCTGGCCTCGGCGGTGGCCGGACTGAAGCGCACCGGCGCGACCGCCGTGCGCGTCACCGCCCACGGCGTCCGGGCCGAACTGCCGCCCGGCACCACCGGAACGGTCGTGATCGCGGCGCCCCGGATCGCGGGCTGGAGCTGCCAGGGCCGCCCCGCGGACAGCTACCTGGGCCTGGTCGCCACCCCGGTCCCGGCCCGCGGCGCGGCGGTCGACTGCACGTTCCGGCCCCCGGGCCTGCGGGCGGGTGCGCTGGCCTGGGCGGGTGCGCTGGCCGTGCTCGTGCTCGGCGGGCCGGTCCTCGCGTACCGGCGACGGAGCACGGGGGCCGGGCGGCCCGGCCCCGACCGCTCGCCGCAGCACGCCGGGACTCCGGAGCCCGTGGACGCCTGACCGGGGCCGGTGGCCGGCCGCCAGCACTCCCCCGGCGGTCGTCAGCCGCCCCGCACCTCCACCTGGCGGTCGAGGCGGCGGCGCAGCTCCACCGGCAGCGGATGGTGGGGTCCGTAGGCCCGCTCGGCGTCGTACAGCAGCGCCTGGAGCTGTACCCGTGCCGTCACGTGGTCGCCGAGCGCGAGCAGCAGATGCGCGACGCGGTTGCGGATCTCGAAGGAGCGGGCCGGGTCACCGCCCGTGGCGCGGTGGTTCTCGTAGTACGGGAGGACCGCGCGGTACTCCGCGAGCGCGGCGGCCGGTTCGCCCAGCTGTTCCAGGCACTGGGCCGCGTCGTACCGGAACTGGAGTGTCTGCGCGTCGGTCGGGCCGGCCTCCGCCGCGCGGTCGTCGGCGAGCCGGCGCAACTCGGGCAGGGCGCGGCGGTACTGGCCGTCGTCCATCAGCGTCGCCGCGTACTGCTTGCGCAGGATGCGGACCACGGCGGAGTCCTCGCCGTGCTGTTCGGCGGCGGCCGGGAGGATCGAGCCGAGGATGTCCACGGCCTGGGTGATCCGGCCCTCGCCGAGCAGTTTCTTGACGTCGTCGACGGCGGCGGCCACATCGGGCCGGGCGGCCGCGGGGGCGGGCGGGGCCGGTGGCGGGGGCGGGGTGGCGGCGCGGTCGGGCCAGGGGGCGTGTGGGCGCAGGAAGGGGCGGGTCGGATCGAGCGGTCCGACGGAGAGGCCGGTGCCCGGCGAGGGGAGCAGCGGGGCGAGGTGTTCGTACACCTCCTGGGCGCCGGACGGGCGGTGCTGCGGGTCCTTGGCGAGCAGCCGCAGCACCAGCGCTTCGAGCGGCTCGGGGATGTCGGGCCTGATCCGGCGGACCGGGAGCGGCGGCTCGTAGAGGTGGCGGTGCAGCACCCCGAGGGCGGTGGACCCCGCGAACGGCACGTCGCCGCTGAGCAGTTCGTGGAGGAGCACGCCGAGGGCGTACAGATCGGTGTACGGACCCACGGCGCCGCCCATCGCCTGCTCGGGGGCCATGTAGGCCGGGGAGCCGATCGGTGAACCGGTGTGGGTGAGCCGGGTGGTGTCGGTGTCCAGGACGGAGGCGACGCCCAGGTCGAGAACGGTGACGGTGCCGTCCGGGCGCACCATCACATTGCGGGGCTTGAGGTCGCGGTGGACGATCGGCACCGCGTGCACGGCGCACAGGACGGCGCAGAGCTGGGCGGCGACCGCGACGGACCACTGCCAGGGGTACGGGTCGTGCTCGGCGAGATGATCGGCGAGGTCGGCGCCCTCGACGTACTGCATGACGAGGAACAGGTCGTCGCCGTCGCTGCCCGCGTCGTGCACGGTGACCAGGCCCGGGTGGTCGACCTGGGCGGTGACCCGGCACTCGCGGACGAAGCGGCGGCGCAGCTCGCCCGCGGCCTCGCTGCCGATGGGGCCGGTGACCCGGTCGGGGCGGAGCAGCTTCACCGCGACGCGGCGGTCCAGCCGCTGGTCGTAGGCCGTCCAGACCTGGCCCATGCCGCCCTGGCCGAGGATGGTCGCCAGTTGGTACCGCCCGCCGATGAGACGCCCACTCACCGGCCCTCCTCCTTGCGGAGGTAGTCGCTCAACTCGTCGAGCTCGGCGCGGACCTGGTCGATGCGCTGGGGGTGGGGGTGGGGCGAGGGGTCCGGTTGGGGCGGTTGCTGGGGTGACGGCTGGGGCTGCTGGGGCTGGGGTGAAGGCTGCGGCTGGGGCTGTTGCTGGGGTGCGGTGGGCGGCTGTACCGGCCGCATCGGCTGCATCGGCTGCATCGGCTGACGCGACGGCGGCTGCTGCGCGGGCAGGGGCGCGGGCGCGGGCGTGGACATCCGCATCGGCACCGTGGGTGCGTACCCGTACCCGTATCCGTACCCCGGCATCGAGGCCGCGTAGCCGCCCGCCGGGTGCTGTTTCGTCAGCCGTTCGTAATGGCGGATGTCCCCGACCAGGTAGTACGCGAGCGAGCCCAGCATCGTCACCAGCAGCAGCGGGATGAGGACGTTGTCGATGCCGGTCGGCTCGTCGCTGCCGTCCCTGCCGAGGATCGGCAGGAGCACGCAGACGAACACGAACCCGGCCCCGGTCAGCCACCAGTCGGACGCCCGGCGGCGCACGATCGCGAGGCGGAGCAGCGGGCTCCACAGCAGCAGTCCGAGCGAGCACACCGAGAGCACGCCGAACAGCACACGCATGGAGACGATCCAGGCCCGGCCGGGAACCCGGCGCGGCGGCGTCGGCGGATGACCCGGGGCGTACATGGCTGCTCCTGGAGACCTGGTCGTTGAACATCCGCGCACACGCTCCGTGCACGCAGATCCGAGCGTAAAGGGCGACACCGACAACCGGCCCCGGGTTGTACGGAACCGTTGTGGTTCAGCTCACTTCGGCGCGACCGTGCCGTCCGTCAGCCCGTCGTACATCCCTTGTACGAGCTGTCCGCCGAGCCGGCCGGCCAGTCTCAGTGCGTCCTCGAACTCGGCCAGGGCACGGAACCGTTCCCCGTACCGCTGCTGCTCCGCGAGCGGCAGCCGCGGCAGTTGGAGGCGGCGGGCGTCCAGCCGGGTGGCGGTGGAGGCGTAGCTGCTGGCCTGGCGGTTGTTGGCGGTGCCGCGCAGGAAGCCGGCCAGGAACCAGGGGTCGAGGGCGGCCGGATCGGGGCGCAGCAGCTGGAGGTTGCGGCCCAGCGCGGCGCCCGCGGTGGCGTCGTCGATGACGCGGGCGACGGAGCCGCCGCCGAGCACGGGGACGACGACATCTCCCGGTTCGACGAGGACCGGCTCCTCGGGGGCCCCGTCGGCGGGCAGGCTTCCCGAAGGGGCGGTGGAGCCGAGGACGTCGTGTTCGGTGAGGACGGGCCCCGGGCCGGTGCCGGAGCCGCCGGTGCGGAGCTGGAGGGCGCCGGCGCGGGCGAGTTCACCGACGGTGGTGAGGGGCCAGTGGGCCGGGTCGGAGGGGGTCACGGCGGGCGGGGTGAGGGCGCCGGTGCGGCCGAGCGTCTCGGTGAGCCGCTCCCGTACCCGGATCAGCTCGCCGGGTCCGCCCGCGGCGGCCGGCGGTGGCAGATGGCGGGCGGGGGCCAGGTCCACGTCGTCGTCGAGGAGTTCGATGACGGGTACGGCGCGGGCGGCGCCGGGGCGGGCCCCGGACGGGCGACCGGGACCGGTCCGGCCCTCCTGTCCGGGGTGGCCGGCGCCGTCGAACGACAGCCAGGCGTCGAGCACGGCCTGGTGCACCGCCTGCCAGTCGAGCCGGTCGCGCCCGCCGGAAGGGGCGGCCGGCGCCGGGCCGGCCGAGGGCGATTCGGCGGGTTCGGCGGTGTCGACGAGCAGCAGTTCGGGCGAGGGGTGCGGACCGCTGCCGGGCTTGCGGAGCACCCAGAGGTGGAGCGGGATGCCGTACGGGGGTGCGGCGCCGGCCGGGAGCGCGATGACGGCGCGCAGGGCGCCCCGGCGCAGCAGATCGGCGCGGATCCGGCGGCCGGAGCGGCGCGAGGCGGCGGCCGGGGGCATCAGCAGCACGGCGGTGCCGCCCTCGCGCAGATGGGCCAGCGCGTGCTGGACCCAGGCGAGTTCGGACTCGGTACGGGCCGGGAAGCCGTACTCCCAGCGGGGGTCGTAGGCGAGTTCGTCGTGGCCCCAGTTGCGTTCGTTGAACGGCGGGTGGCAGAGCACGGCGTCGGCGGCGAGCTGCGGAAAGGCATCGGCGCGCAGGGTGTCGGCGGTCCGTGCCGCCAGGGCGCAGCCGGTGTCGGTGTGCAGGGCGAGTCGCAGCGCGGTGAGCGCGGCGAGGTCGGGGTCGGTCTCCTGGGCGTACAGAGCGGCCGGCCGGCCGACGGCGCGCAGCAGGGCGCCGGTGCCCGCGGCCGGGTCGAGGACCGAGCGGGCGGGCCGCTCCCCCGTCTCCACCAGGGCGGCCATCAGTCCGGCGAGTCCGGGCGGGGTGAGTGTGTACTGGCGCGGGTTGGCGTCCAGTTGGCGGCCGAGCAGGAACTCGAAGGTCTCCTGGACCCCGGTCCCGGCGGCGAGCTCCGCGGCGGCGCGGAGCAGCGGAATGGACGGAAGCAGTTCGGCGCGGCTCGGGGTGTGAACGGCCCTTCCGGCTTCCGCCGCCGGACCGAAACGGGCGGTGAGCACCTTGTCGAGGGCCGGGGACAGCACGCCGGCCATCCGTTCGTCCGACACGGCGGTGATCTCCGGCCAGGCGCTGGGGCCGGTCCGCAGGAGCAGTAGGGCGCAGCCCGTGTGGACCAGGGCGGGGACCGCGCCGGCCGGGTGCCCGGCGAGCTGCTGCCAGACCCGTTCGCGCAGCGGGACCTCGGCGAGCTTCCCCTGGTCGCGGAGCCACTGCTCGACCTCGGGCAGCGCGAAGGAGGGGCTCGTCTCGGTGCCGCCGACGGGCCTGGGGAAGTCGGCGTGACGGCGGCGCCAGTTGCTGACCGCGGCGCGCCCCACCCCCGCCAGCCGTGCGATCCCGGCCGCGGTCACCTCTGTCGAGTTCTCCGGCACTGACTGTCTCCCCTGGTCCTGGCACTCGTCCCGGTACTGGTTGCCGGTCGTTCGTCGTCGGTTGTCGGTTGTCCGCGAGCATACCGACCTGGTCCACACGACATCGATTCACAGCGTGCATCAACCAATTTCCTGTGAACCGTGTTGACTCGGTTCACAAGCTCTGTTGTTATTGACCCATCGCCACACAAGAGCGATGCACGGAACCGCTCACCACCCACTTCTGCTTTTGCCGGAGGGCACAGCCATGTCCCAGTTCACGCAGCCGCCGCAGTCCCCGCAGCCCCAGCAGCCGTACGCCCCCGCCCAGATGCCGGGCATGCGCCCGGCCCGTAACGGACTGGGCGTCGCCGCCCTCGTCCTGGGTGTCATCGGCGCCGTGTCCGGCCTGATCCCGTTCCTGTTCTGGCTGGCCGGCATCCTCGGCCTCATCGCCCTGATCCTGGGCCTGGCCGGCAGGGGCCGGGTGAAGCGCGGCGAGGCCACCAACAAGGGGGTGACCACCTTCGGCGCCGTGCTCGGCCTGATCTCGCTGATCCTCGCCGTGGTGGGCGCGGTGATCACGTTCAAGGCCGTGGACGACGCCGTGAACGACCTCAACAAGGCGGTGTCGGACACCACGGCCTCCGCGAAGCCGAAGCCCGGCGGCGACTCCGCCAAGGGCGGCGGCGCGGACAAGAAGAAGGACACCGGCAAGGCACTGGAGGCCGGCGACTCGGCCGTGTACGACGACGACCTGACGGTCACGGTCGGCGACGCCACCTCGTACACCCCGGACGCGTACGCCGCCGGACACACCAAGGGCAAGAAGGCCTACCGGGTCGCCGTCGTCATCGAGAACGCGGGCAAGGAGAAGTTCGACTCCGCGCTCGTCAGCGTCTCGGCCCGCGCCGGCCAGGACGGCGTGGACGCCGAGCAGATCTTCGACAACAAGGTCGGCGCGGGCTTCAGCGGCACGGTCCTGCCGGGCAAGAAGGTCACGGTCCAGTTCGCCTTCGACGCCCCGGCGGATGCCAAGAACCTGACCGTCGAGGTCAACCCCGGCTTCACGTACGACGCCTCCCAGTGGGACCTGAAGCTCTGACCCTCCCCTTCGGACCGACGGACCGGAGCCGATCACCATGCGCCTTCTCGCCCGCGCCTCGGCAGCCACCCTGAGTGCCGCGACCGCCCTCGCCCTCGCGACGGCCTGCGGCATGCTTCCGGACGACGCACCCGACGCCACCGCCCCCTACGACCGGCTGACCGCCCCCGAGGTCGTCAACAAGGCCCTCGCGGCGACCCGCGCCGCCAAGTCGGTACGCATAACGGTGGAGACGACCTCCCCCGAGGGCCCGGTCGAGGCGTACGTCGCCACGGACATCAGGGGCGAGTGCACGGTCACGCTCTCCATGGGCGCGGCGGGCACCATGGAGCTGGTACGGACGGGCGGCACGGTCCACACCCGGTCGGACGCCGCGATGCTGCGGGCGACGGCCACCACCGGCCTCGCCGGCCACTGGGTGAGGCCCACCACCGCCGACCGGCACGCGAAGCCGGCCGAACGCTACTGCGACCGGGAGACCTTCCTCGGCCTCCTCGCACCGAGGAGCGGAACGGCCCGCAAAAGATGGACGACCGCGCCCGGCTCCGGCACACCCGCCCTGACCGTCGCCGGCAGGACGGACGACGGGAAGTGGACGGCGGACGTCGCCACCGACGGCAGACCCTTCCTGTTGAAACTGCGCCTCCCGCACGGTGGAGCGGGACACGACACCGGCCCCGTGACGGTCGAGTTCTCCGCATTCGACAAGCCGTTCACCGCGGCGAAGCCGAAGACCTGAACCACCCGTACCGCTGGATCGCCGGAACCCGCCCCCGCCCCGGGGCGGGTTCCGTCCGTGCGACGCGGGCTCCGTCAGCGGCCCGCCCCCGGCCAAGCGGCCAGCGCCAGCTCGGCGACCTCTGCCAGCTCGGCCCGCCCGGCTCCGTCCCGGGCCCGCTGCGACATCCCCTGGATCACCGCCGCGAAATATCCGGCCAGGGCCCCGGGGCTCGCGTCCGCCGACAGCTCACCCTCCTGCTGCGCCGCCCGCAGCCGCGACTCCCAGGCGGCGAGGTTGGCATTGCGCAGGTCCCGGAGGAAGGCGGCGACCTCGGCGTCCTGCGGGGCGATGTTGGTGGCTGCGCTGATCGTCAGGCATCCCGCCGGGTGGGAGGGGTCGGGGTAGATCTCCGCCGCCTCGCGCAGGATGCGCGCGAACGCGCCGTAGGCGGTGGGCTCCTCCGCCAGGGCGTTGCCCATGAACGCCCCGACGGGGGTGCGCCCGTAGGCGTGGACCGACTCCTCGAAGAGTGACCGCTTGTCCCCGAAGGCGGCATAGAGGCTTCCCGGCCTGATGCCCATCGCCTCGGTCAGCTCACCGACCGAGGTCGCCCCGTAGCCACGCTCCCAGAACAGCCGGGTGGCCGCCGCGAGTGCCGCATCCCGGTCGAAGGAGCGCGGGCGCCCGCGCGTCGCACCTGTATTGCCCATGCCACACATTCTAGAGCGCCCGCTCAAGAAGTCGTGCTAGCTTATTTTTGAACGAGCACTCAACAATAGAGGAGCGGTCCACAGCCATGACCACGTACGCGCTCGAAGGCAAGGTCGCACTCGTCACCGGTGGCAGCCGGGGCATAGGCCGGGGCATCGCGGAACGGCTCGGGCGGGACGGGGCCGTCGTGGCCGTCGCCTACGCCCGCGACACGGCGGCGGCCGACGAGGTCGTCGAGGGGATCCGCAGGACCGGCGGGACGGCGTTCGCGATCCGGGCGGAACTGGGCACGCACGGCGACGCGGCCGCCCTGTGGTCCGCCTTCGACGAACGGATCACCGGGCACGCACCCGGCGGCGGTGTCGACATCATCGTCAACAACGCCGGGATCGGCCGCAGTTCGGACCTGACGTCCCTCACCGAGGAGGACTTCGACGCGGTCTTCGCCGTGAACGTCCGGGCGCCGTTCTTCATCGTCAAGGAGGGGCTCGGGCGGCTGCGCGACGGCGGCCGGATCATCAACATCTCCAGCGGCGCGGCCCGTATCGCCATGCCGGAGATCATCGCCTACAGCGCGACCAAGGGGGCCCTGGACAACTTCACCCTCAACCTCGCCAAGGAGCTGGGCCCGCGCGGCATCACGGCCAACTCGGTGGCCCCCGGGGTCGTCGACACGGACGTCAACGCGGGCTGGCTGCGCGGCAACGCGGAGGCCGAGGCGCATGCCGCGTCGCTCGCCGCACTGGGCCGGGTCGGGCAGCCGGACGACATCGCCGGCATCGTCGCGTTCCTCGCCTCCGACGACGCCCGCTGGGTGACCGGCAGGTCGATCGACGCGACCGGAGGCTCGGGGCTCTGACGACGCGGGGGTCCGGACGGGCACCCCCGCCCGGACCCCCGGACCCCCGGCCCACCCGGTCACCCGGTCACTTGGTCATCCGCCGCACTGCTCCAGCATCGCCTTCTTGTCGGCGCCGGTGACCGGCAGTTCGTACTTCAGGGACACCTGCGCGAACCGCACCGCGTACGAGCAGCGGACCGGCTTGTACGGCGGCAGCCAGGAGGCCGGCCCCGAGTCGCGCTTGGCGTTGTTGGCCGGCCCGTCCACCGGGATGAGGTTGAGCGGGTCGTTGGCGATCTGCTGCCGCTTGGCCTCGTTCCAGCGCGCGGCGCCCATCTGCCAGTCGTACGAGAGCGGCATGACGTGGTCGATCTGCACCTTGGTGGCCTGCTGCTTGCGCCAGTCGATGGTCGAGCCCGTGTACGGGTCCTTGAGGGTCATCGACACGACCACACAGTCCGAACCGGACCGGAACTTCACGTCCTTGCCGTCCCTGGCCAGGAGGTCGTTACGGGTGTCGCAACCGTTCCTCGCGAGCGGTATCCCGTCGACCGAGTCCTTCCACGCGTAGCCGAACTCGTCCCGGGCGTAACCGGTCTTCGGCCCCCGCCCCTTCGTCGCCACCTGCTCGATGACCTTCCGGCCGGCCGCCCGGTCCGCCTCGGACGTGAGCGGCGCGAGCCCCGGCTTCGTACCGTCGGCGTTGTCGAGCGGACTGGCCCCGAATCCGGTGGCGGCCCGCCCGCCGCCGTCCGAACCGCCGCCCTGCCGCCCGGTCCCGGCGGACGTCTTCTCGGGGTCGCAGCCGGCCAGGGCCAGCACCGCCGCCACGCTGAGGGCGGGCAGCATCACTCGGTAAGTGCGGGGAGATATCACGCGGAACCGTCCTGACGGGGAGAAAGCCGAACCCGGGAATCCTACGGATGCCTTCCCCGCTGACGGGTGTTCATGAGCGCGCCCGCGAGCCGTTGCGGCCGGAATCACACCGGGAACGGCACGTCAGCAAGGCTGGAGGGGCGGCAGGCGGCCCATGAAGAAAGCCGCCGGAGGCACGCCCATCATGGTGCGGAACTCCGCGGTCAGATGGGACTGGTCGTAGTAGCCGACCGCGTCGGCGAGCTGCGCCCAGCGGGGAACGGCTCCAGGCTGGTAGCGGAGGGCGGCAACGCCAGGCTCACCGACCAGGTGCGCCGAGCACTGGGCCGCCCGCCCCGCACCTTCGCCACCTGGGCCCAGGACAACCGCGGCGCGTTCGCCGTCTGAGCGGATCGCCGGGAGAGCGACGCCTGCGCTCACCTGATCGACAGGCGTCCCCAGTAGTTCCGCGACCGCTTCCGGCGCGGCCACCTCGCCTGCCGCGACCCCACGAGGTCCGACCCGGCCGCGCACCCACGCGTATCGGCCCCGCCGGACATCCGACGGGGCCGATACACGCAACGCTCCAGGGCTACGACCCCAGGATCGTCGTGAGGAACTCGCCCGTCCACGCCAGCAGTTCGCGGCCGACGACCGGCTTGCCGCCGACTCTGGCGGTGGTGGGGCGGGGGACCAGGATCTGGTGGACGGCCGGCTTGATGACCGTCTTCGGGTAGAGGCGCTTGAGGCGGAGCTCCTGCGATTCGCGCAGTTCCACCGGGGCGAACCGGATGTTCGGGCCCTGGAGGACGATCTCGCCGACGCCGCAGGCGCGGGCCAGCATGCGCAGGCCGGCGACCAGGAGGAGGTTCTCGACCGGCTCGGGGAGCTTGCCGTAGCGGTCGGTGAGTTCCTCGCGGACGGCCCTGATGTCGTCCTCCGTACTGGCGGAGGCGATGGCGCGGTACGCCTGGAGGCGCAGCCGCTCGCCGGGGGCGTAGTCGTGCGGAACGTGGGCGTCGACGGGGAGCTCGATCTTGACCTCCAGGGGCGGTTCCTCCTCCACGCCGCCTTCGAGGGAGGCCCGGTAGTCGGCGACCGCCTCGCCCACCATGCGTACGTACAGGTCGAAGCCGACGCCCGCGATGTGGCCGGACTGTTCGCCGCCCAGGAGGTTTCCGGCGCCGCGGATCTCCAGGTCCTTCATCGCCACGTACATGCCCGCGCCCATCTCGGTGTGCTGGGCGATCGTGGCCAGCCGCTCGTGGGCCGTCTCGGTGAGCGGCTTCTCCGGGGGGTAGAGGAAGTACGCGTAGCCGCGTTCGCGGCCTCGGCCGACGCGGCCGCGCAGCTGGTGGAGCTGGGAGAGGCCGAAGTTGTCGCCGCGCTCCACGATCAGGGTGTTGGCGTTGGAGATGTCGATGCCGGACTCGACGATCGTGGTGGAGACCAGGACGTCGAACTTCTTCTCCCAGAAGTCCACCACCACCTGTTCCAGGGCCTGTTCGGACATCTGGCCGTGGGCAGTCGCGATCCTCGCCTCGGGGACGATCTCGCGCAGCCGCGCGGCGGCCCGGTCGATCGACTCGACGCGGTTGTGGATGTAGAACGCCTGGCCCTCGCGGAGCAGTTCACGGCGGATGGCCGCGCCGATCTGCTTCTCCTCGTACGGGCCGACGAAGGTGAGGACCGGGTGGCGCTCCTCGGGCGGCGTGGTGATCGTCGACATCTCGCGGATGCCCGTCACGGCCATTTCGAGCGTACGGGGGATCGGCGTCGCGGACATGGTGAGGACGTCGACGTTGGCGCGGAGCTTCTTCAGCTGCTCCTTGTGCTCGACGCCGAAGCGCTGCTCCTCGTCGACGATGACCAGGCCCAGATCCTTGAACCTCGTCTCGGAGGAGAAGAGGCGGTGGGTGCCGATGACCAGGTCCACGGAGCCCTCGCGGAGCCCTTCGAGGGTCGCCCTGGACTCCGAATCGGACTGGAAGCGGCTCAACGCCCGTACGTTGACCGGGAATTGGGAGTAGCGCTCGGTGAAGGTGCCGTAGTGCTGCTGGACCAGGAGGGTGGTGGGTACGAGCACGGCGACCTGCTTGCCGTCCTGGACCGCCTTGAACGCCGCCCGTACCGCGATCTCCGTCTTGCCGTAGCCGACGTCGCCGCAGATCAGCCGGTCCATCGGGACGGACTTCTCCATGTCCTCCTTGACCTCGGCGATGGTGGAGAGCTGGTCGGGCGTCTCCGCGTACGGGAAGGCGTCCTCCAGTTCGCGCTGCCAGGGGGTGTCGGGGCCGAAGACATGGCCGGGGGCCGCCATCCGGGCGGAGTACAGCTTGATCAGGTCGGCGGCGATCTCCTTGACGGCCTTCTTGGCGCGCGCCTTGGTCTTCGTCCAGTCGGCGCCGCCGAGCCGGTGCAGAGTGGGTGCCTCGCCGCCGACGTACTTGGTGACCTGCTCCAGCTGGTCGGTCGGGATGTACAGGCGGTCGCCGGGCTGGCCGCGCTTGGCGGGGGCGTACTCGACGAGGAGGTACTCGCGGGTGGCGCCCTGCACGGTGCGCTGCACCATCTCGATGTAGCGGCCCACGCCGTGCTGTTCGTGGACGATGTAGTCGCCGGTCTCCAGCGTCAGCGGGTCGATCGTCTTGCGGCGGCGGGCCGGCATCCGGCCCAGGTCCTTGGTGGCGGTGCGCTGGCCGGTGAGATCCGTCTCGGTGAGTACGGCGAGCTTCAGCGCCGGGTCGACGAAGCCGTGGTCGATCGCGCCGCAGGAGACATGGACGACGGACGGGGAGATCTCCGCCAGGTCCGGGTCGAGGCGGGCGGCGATGCCCTCGCCGCTCAGCACCTCGACGGTGCGCGAGGCGAGGCCCTGGCCCTCGGTGACGTACACCGTGCGCCAGCCGTCGGCGAGCCGGCCCTTGGTGTCGGCGAACGCGCGGGCGGTGTCGCCGCGGTACGCCTCCGGGGCGTGCATGCCGAGCTTGAGCGTGTCGTCGTCCTGGTCGGCCTCGTCGGCGGCGAACGGGGAGACCGACCACCACATCATCTCCAGCTCACGGGCCCGGTCCCGGACGTCCGCGATGCCCCACAGGGAGGCTGCGCCGACGTCGATCGGGGCCTCGCCCCCGCCCGCGGTGGCCGCCCAGGACGCCTGGAGGAACTCCTGGCTGGTGGCGACCAGGTCGGCGGCCCTGGTGCGGACCCGCTCCGGGTCGCAGACCAGCGCCATCGACCCCTTCGGCAGCACATCGAGCAGCAGCTCCATGTCGTCGACCAGGACCGGGGCGAGGGACTCCATGCCCTCCACCGCGATCCCCTCGGCGATCTTGCCGAGCAGCTCGCCCAGCTCCGGATGCTGTTCGGCGAGGGCGGCGGCCCGCTCCCGCACCTGGTCGGTGAGCAGCAGCTCGCGGCAGGGCGGCGCCCACAGCCCGTGCTCGGCGATCTCCAGGGACCGCTGGTCGGCGATCTTGAAGTAGCGGACCTCCTCGACGTCGTCGCCCCAGAACTCCACCCGAAGGGGGTGTTCCTCGGTCGGCGGGAAGACGTCCAGGATGCCGCCGCGCACGGCGAACTCGCCGCGCTTCTCGACCAGTTCGACGCGGGCGTACGCGGCCGCCGCGAGCGCGTCGACGGTCTTGCCGAGGTCGGCGCTCTGACCGATGCGCAGTGCCACGGGTTCCAGGTCGCCGAGCCCCTTGACCTGCGGCTGGAGCACGGAGCGGACCGGCGCGACGACGACGGAGACCGGGCCGGTCTCCGGGTCGTCCTTCCTGGGGTGCGCCAGCCGCCGCAGCACGGCGAGGCGGCGGCCCACGGTGTCCGAGCGGGGCGACAGCCGCTCGTGCGGCAGGGTCTCCCAGGACGGGAACTCGGCGATCGTGTCCGGCGGCAGCAGGGTGCGCAGCGCGGCCGCCAGGTCCTCGGCCTCCCGGCCGGTCGCGGTGACGGCGAGCACGGTCCGCCCGGTCTCGCGGGCCAGCGCGGCGACGGCGAAGGGGCGGGCGGCGGGCGGGCCGACGAGGTCGACATGCATCCGGTGGCCGTCGCCGGCGGCCTTCACCGCTTCTTCGAGCGCCGGATCACGTACGACGACATCCAGCAGACCGTGCAGGCTCATGAAGGGCTTCCGTCCGGGTAACGAGGGCGAGGTCCGGCAGCCGGCTGCTGCCAGGAGCGACGCGTAGGGGCAACACGAAGGACCCGACACGTCGCACGGGCCGGGGGTTCCCAGCGTACGACTCCGCTGTGACAGCCGCGCCCGCAATCCGGCCCGGCGGGGTGTCCGGGGCGACGTCCCGGCGCACGAATCCGGCCCCGGGGTGTTTGGAGGAACACCCCGGGGCCGGAACGGTCAGTCTACGTGGGCAGCCCGCGTCACCCGTCCGTGGCGATCGCGTTCAGGACGTTCATCCGGCCCGCCCGGAACGCCGGAACCAGGGCGGCGAACAGGCCGACGAAGGCCGAGGCGACGAAGACCGTGAGGATCGTCGGCCACGGGATCTCCAGGACGCCGAGGCCCTCCAGGGCCAGCAGCTTCTGGGCCGCCGTGCCCCAGCCCATGCCGAGGCCGAGGCCGAGCAGGGCTCCGAAGACGGCGATGACCACCGACTCCAGGCGGATCATCCGGCGCAGCTGGCGGCGGGAGAGGCCGATGGCGCGCATCAGGCCGATCTCCCTCGTCCGCTCGACCACCGACAGGGCCAGGGTGTTCACCACACCGAGCACGGCGACGATGATCGCGAGTGCCAGCAGGCCGTAGACGATGTTCAGCAGCTGGCCGATCTGGTCCTTGAGCTGCTGCTTGAAGTCGGCCTGGTTCTTCACCTCGTACCGCGGGTACTTGACCAGGGCGCTCTTGAGGGCGGCGTACGCCTCCTTCTCCTTGCCGTCCGCGGCCTTCGCGAACATGATCATGTTCTGCGGCAGGGTGTCGGCGGGGACGTACCGCGCGGCGGTCGTGATGTTGACGTACATCGCGCCCTTGTCGATGTTCACGTCGTCCGAGGTGATCGCGGCGACCTTCAGCTTCGCGCTCTCGCCGCCCTTGAATGCGACGGTCATCCGGTCACCGACCTTGACGTGGTGCTCGGTGGCGTACCTCTCACCGACCGACATGGCGTCCTTGCCGTACGCGTCGGCCAGCTCGCCGGAGACCGTCTCGCGGCGGACGTCGTCCTTGTACGTGGGTTCGACGGCGACCAGGCCCTCGTTCGCAGTGCTGCCGTCGGGGGCGGTCAGCCGGGCGTTGACGATCTTGTAGTTGGTGACGTGCTCGATGTCCGGCACGCTCTTCAGGGCCTTCGCCGCCTGGTCCACGATCAGTGCGCCGTCGCCGCCGGCCGGCTGGACGATGAAGTCCGCGCCGACGGACTTGTCGAGCTCGTCGGTGGCCGAGGCGACCATGGAGGAGCCGACGACCGAGAGGCAGGCGACCAGGGCGAGACCGACCATCAGGGCGGCGCCGGTCGCTCCGGTGCGGCGCGGGTTGCGCAGGGCGTTGCGCTCGGCGAGCCGTCCCACGGAGCCGAACACCCGCAGCATGACCGCGCTCAGCACCCGGACCACGAAGCCGGCCAGCAGCGGGCCGATCACGATGAAGCCGATCAGGGTG
Source organism: Streptomyces sp. NPDC006510 (assembly GCF_040611955.1). NCBI lineage: Bacteria > Bacillati > Actinomycetota > Actinomycetes > Kitasatosporales > Streptomycetaceae > Streptomyces > Streptomyces sp. NPDC006510. The sequence goes on from NZ_JBEXPH010000008.1 coordinate 95,639, forward strand.
AGGAGCACGCCCGCACCGAGGAGGAGCGAGCCCGGGGCCGACTCCTCGGCCTTCGTCGCGCCGAGGAGCGCGGCGCCGCCGGCGAGCGTGAGGACCAGGCCGATCGCGGCCCGGATCCGGCCCGCGCCGCCGTCCGCCGGGGTTCCGGCTTCGCGCAGGGCGGCCATCGGGGAGATCTTCCCGGCCCGGCGGGCCGGGAAGTACGCGGCGACGACGGTGACGACGATGCCGAGCACCAGGCCGACCACGGGGGTCGTCCAGGCGACCGTGAGGTCCTCGGTGGAGAGCTCCATGCCCATGGCGCCCATGAGCTTCATCAGGCCGACGGCGAGGCCGACCCCCGCGCCGACGCCGAGGAGCGAGCCGACGACGCCGAGGAACAGCGCCTCGATCAGCACGGACCGGTTGACCTGCTTGCGGCTGGAGCCGATGGCCCGCATCAGACCGATCTCGCGGGTGCGCTGGGCGACCAGCATCGAGAAGGTGTTGACGATCAGGAAGATCCCGACGAGGAGGGCGATCCCGGCGAAGCCGAGCATCGCGTACTTCATGACATCGAGGAAGGAGCCCATCGAGTCCTTGCTGGACGCCGCCGACTCCTCCTGCGTCCGCAGCTCGTACGCGGAGGTGTCGCCCAGTGCCGTGGCGACGTTCTTCTTCAACTGCTCGTCGGCCACGCCCGCTTCGGCGGTGACCGAGATCCCACTGAAGACATCGGGGCCGCCGAGCAGCTTGGTCTGCGCGGTGACGGTGTCGAAATAGACGACGGTGGCACCGGGGTTGGTGACCTTGAAGGTGGCGATGCCGCTGATCCGCGCCTCGATGTCGCCGTTGGCGGTGATGGTGCGCAGTTCGTCGCCGAGCTTCAGATGGTGCTTCTCGGCGGTGTTGGCGTCGACCATCACCTCGGTCGGGCCGCGCGGTGCGTGACCGGAGGAGAGCTCCATGGAACGCAGGGCGTTCCTGGTCCAGTTGCCCGCGATCGTCGGGCCACCCGAGGTCGGACCCATGTTCTTGTCGTGGCGGTCGACGACGGTGACGGACGTGCTGGAGACGACGCCCTCGGTCGCCTTCGCGCCGGTGGCCTTCGCGGCCTGCCCGACGGCGGACGCGGGGACCGTGACGGGCTTGCCGTCGCCCGGGAGTCGGTCGTCCTCGTCGGGCGCCTTCGGGGCAACCGTGACATCGGCCGCGGTCGCGGCGAAGAGCTTGTCGAACGTGGTGTTCATGGTGTCGGTGAAGACGAGCGTGCCGCACACGAACGCCACCGACAGCAGGACCGCGACGGCGGAGAGCGCCATGCGTCCCTTGTGGGCGAAGAAGTTCCGCCTCGATGTCTTCCAGACGGTCATGAGGTCCGCCCGCGCGAGTCGAAGTCCTTCATCCGGTCGAGGACCTGGTCGGCCGTCGGGTTGTGCATCTCGTCGACGATGCGCCCGTCGGCGAGGTACAGCACCCGGTCCGCGTAGGAGGCGGCCACCGGGTCGTGGGTGACCATGACGATGGTCTGGCCCAGCTCGTCGACCGACCTGCGCAGGAAGCTCAGCACCTCGGCGCCGGCCCGTGAGTCCAGGTTCCCGGTGGGCTCGTCACCGAAGATGATCTCCGGCCGGGCGGCGAGCGCCCGGGCCACCGCGACGCGCTGCTGCTGGCCGCCGGAGAGCTCGGTGGGCCGGTGCTTCAGCCGCTCGGCGAGACCGACGGTGTCCACGACCTGCCGCAGCCAGGCGGCGTCGGGTCTGCGGCCCGCGATGTCCATCGGCAGCGTGATGTTCTCCAGCGCGTTGAGCGTGGGGAGCAGGTTGAACGCCTGGAAGATGAAGCCGACCCGGTCCCGGCGGAGCTGGGTGAGCTTCTTGTCCTTGAGCCCGGTGATCTCGGTCTCGTCGAGGAAGATCTGCCCCGAGCTCACGGTGTCCAGGCCGGCCAGGCAGTGCATCAGGGTCGACTTGCCGGAGCCGGACGGGCCCATGATCGCCGTGAACTGCCCGCGGACGATGTCCACGTCGACGTGGTCGAGTGCCACGACCCGGGTCTCCCCCGTCCCGTACGCCTTGACGACCTGCCGCGCTCGCGCAGCGACGGCCGTACGCCCTCCAGTGTCCCCGTGCCTGGGAATCGTTACAGCCGTTGTCACGGTTTATCTCCTATGTCGGTCAGCGCGTTCGGGATGTGTCGGCGCACATGCAGAGTCTGGTGTCGGGAGGAGGGCGGCACACTGGTGCCCAGCGCAGTCCTCGGGTGGGGTTTTCCCCACCCCGCCCCCCGTGCCCGGCCGCGTTCGCGGCGGGATTCAGCCGCTTTTCGCGGTGTAGGAACACGTTAAGGAACGGGCTCCCGCTGCCACGTCCTCCGCCGGGAGGAACCACCCCTGGCCAGAAATAAGGAGCTCCCCCTAAGGGTCTCGGCCCCCGGGTGGAGACCCGTATCAGGGGCTGGTCCCACGGGTGCAGCCGCCCGGTCCTGGAAAGTCTCATTCCCGCCCGGCCGCCACCTCCGGTTCACCGGGCCTCACGCAACTGAGCCATTACCGCTGGTAATTCAGGCCACCCACTCCCCAACTGCCGTACCCACGAGTAATGTTCGCGCTTCCGACCGCACCCGCACTCCTGCCTTGCCGTCCAGACCAGGACCCGAGCCATGCAAGGAGCAGCACCCCGATGTCGCACGGAACCCCGCCCCCGTCCCCCCACCCCTCCTGGCCCGAGCAGCTGCCGAAACCCTCTCCGCAGCATCAGCCCCCGCCTCCGCACCAACCCGACTATCTGCTGCCCTGGCAGAGCTCGGAAACCGCGCCGTCCCCCCGGTCGCAGAGCACACCGAGCACGCCGGGCACCCCCGCACCCGCGCCCGGCCGCCACAGCGACCTGCGCCGGCTGCGCACCTCGTACCGGGTACTGCGGCGCACCGCGGCCCTGACCGCGTTCGGCTACTTCGTGATCTTCCTGCTGCTCTCCGGATACGCCAAGGACCTGCTGGACCGCCCGCTGTTCGGCGGCCTCAACATCGGCCTGGCCCTGGGGCTCTGCCAGTTCCCCGTGACCCTGCTCGCCATCTCCCTGTACGAGCGGACCGCACGGCGCACGGTCGACCCGCTCGCCTCCCGGATCCGCAGAGCGGGAGCGGCGCGGTGAACGGATTCGACAACTCCGCGCAGTCGATGTCCCTGGTGGCCTTCCTCGCCGTGGGCAGCGTGGCGCTGCTGCTCTGTGTGATGACCGGCCCGGACCGCGACGACCTCGACGAGTTCTACACCGGCTCCCGCTCGCTCTCGCCCATGCACAGCGGCCTCGCCCTCGCGGGCGACTACCTCTCCGCGGCCACGGTGCTCGGCACCACCGGCATCATCGCCCTCACCGGCTACGACGGGTTGATCCTCGCCCTGAGCATCACCCTCTCGCTCGTGCTGCTGATGTTCCTGCTCGCCGAACCGCTGCGCAACGCGGGCGGGTTCACCATGGGCGACGTGCTGGTGCGCCGCGCCCCGGGCCGCGCGGTCCGCATCACCGCCTGCGCGGCCACCCTCGCCGCGCTCGTTCCGATGATGGTGGTCCAGCTCGCCAGCAGCGGCGATCTGCTCGCCTTCATCCTGGGGTTCGACACCTCGGGGTTCCGCACCGGCGCCATCATCGGGCTCGGCACCCTGATGATCGGCTACGCGGCGATCGGCGGGATGAAGGGCACCTCGCTGATCCAGATCGTGAAGACCGTGGTCCTCTTCGTGGCCGCCCTCACCATCGCCGTACTGATCATGAACCGGTTCGGCTGGAACACCGACTCCCTGCTCTCGGCCGCCCGGCAGAGCAGCGGCGCGGGGGCCGCGTACCTGCGCTCGGGGCTCCAGTTCGACGGCAGCGGACTGGACATGGTCAGCTCCGAACTGACCGTGGTGCTCGGTGCCGCCTGCCTGCCGCACGTCACGATGCGCATGTCGAGCGCCCGCTCCACCCAGGCGGTCCGCCGCTCGATGTCCTGGGCGGTCGGCGTGGTCGGCGCGATCTGCCTGCTGCTCGTCGTGATCGGCTTCGGCGCGGGGGCCCTCGTCGGCCATGACGTCATCACCTCCGCCGGGGCGTCCGGGAACAGCGCGATCCTCCAGATCAGCGGAGAGGTCGCGAACGGTACGCAGATGGGGGCCCTGATCATCACGACGATGACGACGGCGATCTTCCTCACCCTGCTCGCCTCGGTCGCCGGAATGATCCTGTCCTGCGCCAACTCCCTCGCCCACGACCTCTTCGCGCACGGTCTGCACGGGGTGCGCGACCCGGACCGCAAGCCGCTGGCGGGTCTGTCCGAGATGCGTACGGCACAGATCTCGGCGATCGTCGTCGGACTGCTCGCCACCGTTCTCGCCGTCGTGGCCAGACACTGGAACGTACAGGCGCTGGCGACGCTCTCGTTCTGCGTCGGCGCCTCCGCGCTCGCCCCGGCGCTCCTCTACAGCATGTTCTGGCGGCGCTTCACCCGCACCGGACTGCTCTGCACCCTCATCGTCGGCACCCTCACCACGCTGGTGCTGATCACCGGCACCAACCTGGTCTCCGGTTCCCCCACCTCGGTCTTCCCCGACCACGACTTCAACTGGTTCCCGTACACCACCACCGGGCTCGTCTCCATCCCGGCCGGATTCCTGGCGGGCTGGCTGGGAACGGTGCTCCCCCGCCACACGGCCCCCGCGGCTCGCCGGCTCTACCAGAGCGAGGAGCCCCGGATCCTGGCGGGCGTGCCGCCGACATCCCGGCACTGAACACGGCCGCCGGGCCAGGGCCCGTACGGCGCGCGGGGGCCCACCCCCTGCGCGCCGGTCAGGAGTTGCGCCACAGCTGGGCCGGCTCCGAGGGGTTGCACGCCACCGCCTGGAAGCCGATGCTGCTGAACATCTGGAGGCAGACGCCCTCGGCGACGTTCACCAGGGTGTGACCGCTCGACGTCTTGGCCCCGATCCGCCAGACCTGGGACTCGGAGGCGTTGCAGGTCTCGGCCGACAGCCCCGCGGGGCCGTTCAGCCTGAGGCAGTTGCCGGTGCCCTGGCCGACCAGCTTGAACCTGCCGCCGGACGTGGGTTTGTACGTCCACTTGTAGTAGAGCGTGGCCCCGTTGTGCGCCGGCTCGCCGCACACCGAGTTCATGAGCATGGAGCCCCCGTACGGGGACGCGGACTCGCCCAGGCACCGCTTGTTGGACGCGTTCTTGAGGTAGTACTGCCCCGAGGGTGCCGGGATCTGTCCGCCGCCGCCCGAGCCGCCGGAACCACCGGAGCCGGAGCCGCCGGAGGGCTTGGTGCCGCCGGAACCGGAGCCGTCCGAGGGACCGGAGCCGTCGGAACCGCCGGACCCGCCGGAACCGGAACCCCCGGCGCCGTCGGACCCGCCCTTCCCGTCCTTCCCGCCGTTCCCGTCCTTCGGCTCGTCGGCGGAGCCGTCCGGCGAGGCGGATTTCGAACCCGGCCCGGAGCCCGACGAGCGGGAGGGCGACGCCTCGGGGTCCGTGGAGCGGCCGTCCGCCGCGGATCCGGACGGACCGACGGTGACCGACGGCGCCGCGACATCGGAGTCCGCACCGCGGGAGCCGCCGATCTGGTACGGCCCGAGCGCGAGGGTCAGGGTCGTGCCCGTGACCACCACGACGGGGAGCGCGATGAGCAGCACCCGGGAGCGGCGCCTGCGCGGCTTCTCCGGGACGCCGGTCGTCCGGACATCCGGCAGCGAGGGCCCGGCGGGGACGGGCGCGACCGGCTCCGGTTCGGGCTCCTCGGCCGGCGGCGGCTTCGCCGCGAACGCCGCCCGCTCGGTGATCCGTTCCGTGACGGCCGGCGGCCAGGGCGCGGAGGCCGCGGCGGGCACATGGCCGTCGGCGATCTCGAAGAGTTGGTCGGCCGTCGGCCGGTCCGCGGCGTCCTTGGCGAGACAGGACTCGACCACGGCGGCCAGGTCCGGATCGATGTCCGGCAGGCGCCCGAGGTCGGGGTCGGTGTGGACGATCCGGTAGAACAGGCCCGGCCCCGACCCGTCGCCGAACGGCGGGCGGCAGTTCGCCGCGAACAGCAGCAGGCCGGCCAGCGCGAACACATCCGCCGCACCGGTCAGATCCCGCTCGGCCATGGCCTGTTCGGGGGCCATGTAGGCAGGCGTCCCGATGACCATCCCGGTCCTGGTCACCCTGGACTGGTCGGCCGCGCGGGCCACCCCGAAGTCGATCAGGCTCACACCGTCGAGCGTCAGCATGACGTTGGAGGGCTTGAGGTCGCGGTGCACCATGCCGGCCGCGTGCACGGCCCGCAGGCCGCCCGCCCCGTCGCGGAGCAGCCGCCACAGGCTCTCGGCGGGCAGCGGGCCCCCGTTCAGCCGCAGCGCGTCGCTCAGGGTGACGCCGGGGATGTACTCCGTGGCGAACCACGGGGGCTGAGCCGTGCGGTCACTGGCCAGCAGCCGCGCGCTGACCCCGGCCGGCAGCTTGGCGAGATTGTCGAGCTCGTGCCCGAAGTGGGACAGGAAGTCCTTGTCCGCGGCCAGCACCGGCAGCACCTGCTTGACCGCCGCGTACCGCCCCGCCGAGGTGCCGAGATAGACCCGCCCCATCCCGCCGGTACCGAGGATGCCGAGCAGCCGGAAAGCGCCGATCCGCCGGGGATCGTCCGGCTCCGTCGGTGTGGCTCCGCTGCCCAGTAAACGTGACTCTTCTTCAGCTCCCCCGCGCATGGCGTCAGATTAGCCCAGGCCCGAACGGGCGCACGACGGTTACTCGGCCACGTACGGGGGCCGGGAGAGGAGCCGGCCGGATCAGTCCTCCGCCGGTGTCACCCGCCCGGTGAGTGCCGCGAGCGAATTCCGTACGTGCGCCATGTGCGCCTGCACCTCTTCGCGGCCCTCCTCGTGCTCCCGCACGATCCGCTCCGTCTCCCGGACCACCCGCTCCTCACGGACCCTGGCCTCCGCGATCAGCTCCGCGGCCCGCGCCTCGGCGTCCTCCTGACCGTGCCGGGCGGCCTCCTCCGTCTCCGCGAGCGCCCGCCGCGCCTCGGCCAGCCGGGCCTCTGCCTGCTCGGTCAGCTCGTCGTGGTGCGCCGACTGCGCGGCCTCGGCCTCGGCCACCTCGCGCTCGGCCGCCTGCCACCGCTCGGAGTGCTCCTGCTCCTGGTGCGCGAGAACGCTCTCGGTGCGGCGGACCGTCTCCGCCATCATGGACTCCGCCCGCTCCCGCACCTCCGCGGCCTCCTCGCGGGCCTCGGCGACGGCCCCGTCGGCGGTGCCCCTCGCCGCGGACAGCGTCGCGTCGGCGTGCTGCACGGCCGCCGCCCGCATGACCTCGGCATCCGCCCGCGCCGAGGCACGGAGCCCTCGGCCCGCCTCCTGCGCCGCGTCCCGCAGCGCCTGCGCCTCCTCCTGGGCGGCGCCCCGTACGGTCTCCGCCTCGCTCTCGGCGAGCGCCAGGATCTGCTGGGCACGCTCACCCAGCGTTTCGTAGTTCTGCGGGGCGAGCGTGGCGACGACCTCGCTCAGCCGGACCGACTCCGCCGACAGTTCTTCCACCAGCGCGGTCAGCCGGGACACCTCGTCCAGCGCCCCGTCCCGCTCCGCCGACAGCGCGGCCACCGCGCGGTCCACCTGCTCCGGACGGTAGCCACGTCCGCGTACGCCGACGAAGCCATGCGCGGACACCGGTGCAGAACTCATCCTTGAAGCCTCTTTCCGACTCTCCGACCACCAGCAATACGTCAAGGATGCGGCAATTGGCCAAGAAGTCGGAATCGATCAACTGCTTTCCGGACGGAAGCGACAGGCATCACAGACAGCACGACGCCCGGCCCCCTCTCGGGGAGCCGGGCGCCGTCGCGGAAGCCGCCGGGTCAGATCAGGCCGTCCCACATCTGCTCAAGAAGGACGGACCACCAGCTCTCCGGTGACGCCAGCGCCGCCGCGTCCAGCGCCACCAGCTGGGCCTGGAAGTCGACCGTCCAGCGGCCCGCCTGCTCCGGGTTGAGCCCGAAGCGCAGCCGCCACATCCGGCCGAGCAGCGCCATCGAACGCTGGAACTCCGGCAGCCCGGTGTTCACGAACTGCGGCGCCACCGACTGCCCGCCCGGTCCCGCCTCGACCGGCACGGCCACGATGTTCGCGGTCCCGTACTGGACACAGAGCGCCCGCCCGAAGTCGGACCCCATGACGAGATACGACCCCGCGTCGGGGGCGGCCTGCACCTGGCGCTGTGCGGCGAGCTCGGCCAGCGTCGGCACCACCGGCTGACCCGGCTGGGCCCAGAAGAACGGCCCGAAGTCGGCGGGCAGCCCCGCCCACACCAGCGTGCGCGCCACGGTCTCGGGCACGCCCTGGCGGGAAACGGCGCGCTGGTCGAAGCGGAGGATGCCCTGCGGCCCGAAGGTCTGCAGCAGCTCGTCCGCGATGGCCTCCGGCGGTGCCGCCATCGCGGGCGGCATCTGCGGCAGCGGGGCCCGCACCGGCGCCGGACGGGCCGGCCCGTCCGCCACCTGGTGCAGCTCGCCCTGGTGGGTCAGCAGATGCTGCATGCCCTGCTGGCGGCTGGCGTGATCGGTGCCGTACGGAGCGACGCTGGTGATCCGCACCTGCGGCCAGGTCTCACGGATCATCCGCGCGCAGTAGCCACCGGGCAGCTCGCAGGACTCCAGCTCGGTGTGCAGCTCGATGACCTGTTGCGGCGGCACGTTCATCGCCCGCAGCTCGTGCAGCATCTGCCACTCGGGGTGCGGGGTGCCGGGCGCCGAGCGGCGGATCAGCTGCTGCTCGCTGCCGTCGGGCGCGCGGTAGCGCAGCACGGCCTGGTAGCCGGGTCCGACGGTCGGCTGGCCGGTCGGCGCCTGCGGATATGCGTTCGCCGGGGGCGGCGGGGTATGCGGATTCGGCGGTACGGGGCCGGGGGCGCCCTGCGGCACTCCGGGCGGACCGGGCGGGCCGGGCGGACCGGGCGGGCCGGGCGGACCGGGAGGCTGGGAGTTCACGTCACCCGTCGTCGGCGCGTATCCGAGGTTGCAGCGGGAGGAGA